>NZ_JBBNAH010000561.1:0-7572 GCF_037994325.1 Pseudomonas sp. | reverse complement strand
AGCTTCATCATTCTCGACGAAAGTCAGAACACCACCCTTGAGCAGATGAAGATGTTCCTTACCCGCATCGGCTTTGGCTCCACGGCAGTGATCACTGGCGATATCACCCAGGTCGACCTGCCACGCGGCACCAAGTCCGGGCTGACCCACGTGATTGAAGTGTTAAAGGACGTGCCAGGCATTTCCTTTACCCACTTCCTGTCCAAAGACGTGGTTCGCCACCCGCTGGTACAACGCATTGTCGAGGCCTACGAGCGCTTTGAAAGCGCCGCCGAAACCAAGGCGTTCGACAGCAAAAAAGACGCGGGCAGTTCCGAGGCAGATCGCGGCAATGCTTGAGCTTGATCTGCAAAACGCCAGCAGCGCCGCCAGCCCCAGCGAAGCCCAGTTCCGCCAATGGTGCGAATTGGCGCTGCGCCAGCGCAGCGCTGATTCGGAACTGACCATCCGCCTGGTGGACGAAGCCGAAGCGCGCGAACTCAACCACACCTACCGGCAGAAAGACTACGCCACCAATGTGCTGTCTTTCCCCGCCGACGTGCCCGATGAATTGCTCGATATTCCCCTGCTCGGCGATCTGGTGATCTGCGTGCAGGTGGTCGAGCGCGAAGCCGCCGAACAAGGCAAAAGCACCGAGGCCCATTGGGCGCACTTGGTGATTCACGGTTGCTTGCATTTATTGGGTTACGACCATCTCGACGACGAAGAAGCCGTCGAGATGGAAACCTTGGAACAACAATTGCTCGCTGAATTGGGTCACCCTGACCCCTATGCAGGCGACGAATAGCCTGACCTTCAGGCACCAGAAAGGAACACTGAGTAAACAGCATGAGCGAAGACCGATCGAGCAACGGGCAAAAATCCTGGTTAGGCAAAATTACCCAGGCTTTTGCCCATGAGCCGAAAAACCGCCAGGAGCTCTTGGAGCTGCTGCGCGAAGCCCATCAGAACAAACTTCTCGACAGCGAAGCGCTGGCCATTGTCGAAGGCGCCATTCAGGTGGCCGACCTGCAGGTGCGCGACATCATGGTGCCGCGCTCGCAGATGGTCAGCATCAAAGCTGGCCTGACCCCGCAAGAGCTGATCCCGGCGATCACCGAATCGGCCCACTCGCGCTATCCGGTCGTCGGCGAAAGCCTGGATGACGTGATCGGCGTGCTGCTGGCCAAAGACCTGCTGCCACTGGTGCTGCAAGACGCCAGCCAGCCATTCAACATCAAAGACATGCTGCGCCCGGCCACCTTTGTGCCGGAGTCCAAACGCCTTAACGTGCTGCTGCGCGAGTTCCGCGCCAACCATAACCATATGGCCATCGTCATCGACGAATACGGCGGTGTGGCCGGCTTGGTGACCATTGAAGACGTGCTGGAACAGATCGTCGGCGACATTGAAGACGAGCACGATGTTGAGGAAGACAGCTATATCAAACCGCTGCCCAGCGGCGACTTCCTAATCAAAGCGCTGACGCCGATTGACGCCTTTAACGAGTCGTTCGACAGCGAGTTCACCGACGACGAATTCCACACCGTCGGCGGTCTGGTCATGAGTGCCTTCGGCCATCTGCCCAAGCGCAACGAAATTGCCGAAATCGGCGACTTCCGTTTCCGCGTTTTAAGCGCCGACAGCCGCCGCATCCACCTGCTGCGCCTGACTCGTATCGACCGCTAACCGCGCCCGTAGGTTGGGTTGAGCGCAAGCGAAGCCCAACACTGCGCGCACGGTCCAATGCCGACCACCAACCGACTTTCAGGAAAACAATGAGCTGGATTTCTCGTACCGGCTGGGTCGGCAACCTTGTGGCCCTTGCCGCTGGCGCCCTCACCACCCTCGCCCTCGCCCCGTTCAATATCTGGCCTCTGGCCCTGATCGCCATCGCCCTGTTCTACCTTGGCTTGCGCGACCTCAAACCACGTCAGGCCATGGGCCGTGGCTGGTGTTATGGCTTTGGTCTGTTCGTGGCCGGCACCAGTTGGATCTACGTCAGCATCCATGACTACGGCGGCGCTTCCGCGCCGTTAGCGATTTTTCTCACCGTGGGTTTCTGCGCCTGTATCGCCTGGTTCTTCGCCCTGCCCGCTTTTGTGTGGGCGCGCTGGTTGCGCCGTAATGAAGCACCACTGGCCGATGCCTTAGCGTTCGCGGCGTTGTGGCTGGCGCAAGAAGCCTTTCGTGGCTGGTTCTTGACCGGCTTCCCATGGCTGTATTCCGGCTACAGCCAGTTGGATGGCCCGCTTAGCGGTTTGGCGCCGGTGGGCGGCGTCTGGTTGATTTCTTTTACCCTGGCGCTGACGTCAGCCTTGCTGATCAACCTGCCGCGCCTGGGCCAGCGTAAAGCCTTTCTGGCCGCTGGAGTGGTGCTGCTGATCGCACCCTGGCTGCTGGCGTTTGGCCTGAAAAACCATGCCTGGACTGAGCCCGCTGGCGCCCCCTTAAAAGTGGCGGCGATTCAGGGCAATGTGGCTCAGGAAATGAAGTGGAACCCCGAGCACCTCAATGCGCAGTTGGCTCTGTACCGCGACATGACCTTTAGCGCCAAGCCCGTGGACCTAATCGTCTGGCCGGAAACGGCGGTGCCGATTCTGAAAGAGTTTGCCGAAGGCTACCTGAACGTTATGGGCCGTTTCGCCAATGAGCGCCAATCCACACTGATCACTGGCGTGCCCGTGCGCGAGGTCAATGCCAGAGGCGAAAAGCGCTACTACAACGGCATCACCGTAATTGGCCAGGGCAGCGGCACGTACTTTAAACAGCGCCTGGTGCCTTTCGGCGAGTACGTACCGCTGCAAGATCTGCTGCGTGGCCTGATTGCCTTCTTCGACCTGCCGATGTCCGACTTCGCCCGTGGCCCGTCCGACCAGGCCTTACTGGATGCCAAGGGCTACAAAATTGCGCCGTTTATTTGCTATGAAGTGGTGTACCCGGAGTTTGCCGCAAGCCTGTCGGCACAAAGCCAACTGCTGCTGACCGTGAGCAACGACACCTGGTTCGGCACTTCCATCGGCCCGCTGCAACACTTACAGATGGCGCAAATGCGCGCGCTGGAAGCCGGCCGCTGGATGATCCGCGCCACCAACAATGGCATCACCGGGCTGATCGACCCGTTTGGCCATATCACCACGCAGATTCCGCAGTTTGAACAAGGCGTGCTGTATGGCGAAGTAGTGCCCATGCAAAAGCTCACGCCTTATCTGCAATGGCGCTCATGGCCGTTGGTGATTGTGTGCTTCTTGCTGTTTGGCTGGGCGCTGGTGGCAAGCCGGATCGCCAAGACCGTTTAACCACTTACACCGTCATCCCCGCGCAGGCGGGGATCCAGAATCTCGGATGGTACAAGCCACCGAGCCTGGCTCAACACTCTGGATTCCCGCCTTCGCGGTGATGACGATAACCCCGTGCGCACTGCCCTCTCAGCGGTAAAACAACGGATAGGCAATCTGCCCCGCCACTTCGTTAAGCAGCGTGCCGGTCTGCCACACGCTTCTGCTCTCGGGCAACCAGCCGCCCAGCGGGCGGCGATTGGGCACGCTCAGAAAACCCACCGGCGCGGCCACCACTTCTAAGCCGGCGCGTTCGAAACACCACCGCGAGCGCGGCATATGGGCAGCGTGGGTGACCAGCAGCACACGGCGAATGCCGTCTGCTTGCAACATCTGCGCGCTGAATTGAGCGTTTTCCAAGGTCGTGCGGCTGCGCCCTTCCTGCCAGCGCACCGGCACGCGGAAGTCGCGAACCATCACCTCGGCCATCAACTGCGCTTCGCTAACGGTTTCGCCATAGGGTGAACCGCCGCTGATCAGCACCGGCAACCCGGTGATTCTGGCCAGCCGCGAGGCATACCGTACCCGTTCAACTGCCAGGTGACTGGCCTGATCGCCCCCCCAGGCGGGGTCGTCGCGCTCACGCCCGGCGCCGAGCACGACAATCGCATCCACCTGCCCTGCCAGGCCTTCGATTTGCGCGGGTGTCAGGGCGGGCTCGCGCTCGACCAGACGTGCCAGGCCCTCCACCGCAATCGGCAAACTACTTACCCACAAGCCGCCAAAGCCCAAAACAAAACAGGCCAGCGCGACGCGCGGCATGCGCCGACGCAACCACCAGGCCAGCAGAATCAGCAGCAATAGGCAGCCAGGCGGCAGCAAGAGTTGTTTGAATAAATACCGCAGAACCATCGCGCACCTCCCCGGGGAGCGCGAAGCCTACCGGGGTTTTGAGGCGCGGAACAACTGCGAGCCGCAGGCACTACAGGCTTGCACGCCCTGGCCAGGGTTCCAGAACGCGGCCGTACCGCATAACGCGCAGACCAGCTTCTGCCGACGTTTAAGCAGGCCTTTTGGCTTGGGTATTCGGGCGCTATGCGCATGACTGATATGCACCGTGCGCGCAGGCTTGCTCGGTGGCGGCGTTTGCTCAATCAGCGCCAGCTCTTTGGCTGCCGCGTGCCAGCCGCGCAGCCAGTGCAGGTCGCGGTCCAGATAGGCTTTGATCAATTCCAGCTCAGCCGGGCTAAGGCCCCTGAGCTCAAGTTCTTCTGGGGTTTTGTTGCGCAACAGCGAGTGGCTATCGGCCTCGTCCAAGGCTACGGCAAGACGCTGCAACAGGCGCTCGTAGAGACCGCCCTGAGCTTCTTCATGCCGTAACTCCGCCATCCGCAACCTCGCCAACTGCGCGCCTGTGTTGTTCCTGAGAGCATAGTTTCGCTCAGGCAACGGGCAGGCTGCCGCGACAGACGGCGGAGCGCTTGGCGACAGGCGTAATCAGGGTTTCCCAGGCCCCTGGCGGGTCATGTATGCTACGGCGTTCTTCGAGCACCCCATGGGCAACGCATTATCGCCATGGGCTGTCAGTCACTTTTTTAGTCAAAGTAGCCATGCACGAACACTATCAGCCCCGTGAAACCGAAGCCGCCGCGCAAACCTACTGGGACGAGCAGAAGTCCTTTGTAGTCAGTGAACAACCTGGCAAAGACACCTTCTATTGCCTGTCGATGTTCCCCTACCCCAGCGGCAAGCTGCACATGGGCCATGTGCGCAACTACACCATCGGCGACGTCATCGCTCGCTACCAACGCATGCAAGGCAAGAACGTTCTACAGCCCATGGGCTGGGACGCTTTCGGCATGCCGGCAGAAAACGCGGCGATGAAAAACAACGTCGCGCCGGCCAAATGGACGTACGAAAACATCGCCTACATGAAGAACCAGCTGAAAAGCCTGGGCTTGGCGGTGGACTGGACGCGTGAAGTCACCACCTGCAAACCGGACTACTACCGCTGGGAACAATGGCTGTTCACCAAGCTGTTCGAAAAGGGCGTGATCTACCGTAAAAACGGCACCGTGAACTGGGACCCGATTGACCAGACCGTTCTGGCCAACGAGCAGGTTATCGACGGCCGTGGCTGGCGTTCCGGCGCGCTGATCGAAAAGCGCGAAATCCCGATGTACTACTTCAAGATCACCGCCTATGCGGACGAGCTCTTGACCAGTCTTGATGACTTGCCCGGTTGGCCGGAGCAGGTCAAAACCATGCAGCGCAACTGGATTGGTAAATCCCGCGGCATGGAAGTCAGCTTCCCCTACGACCAAGCCTCCATTGGCGAGGCCGGCAAGCTGAATGTGTTCACCACCCGCGCCGACACCCTGATGGGCGCCACTTACGTGGCCGTGGCCGCCGAGCACCCGCTGGCCGCTATCGCCCTGCAAAAGCTGCCGGCCGACAAAGCCGCCGAGCTACAAGCGTTTATCGACGAATGCAAACGCGGTGGGGTAGCCGAAGCCGATATCGCCACCCAGGAAAAGAAAGGCCTGGCCACTGGCCTGTTTGTTGAGCACCCGTTGACCGGCGAGAAGCTGCCGGTGTGGGTCGCCAACTATGTGCTGATGCACTACGGCGACGGCGCGGTAATGGCTGTGCCGGCCCACGATGAACGCGACTTTGAATTCGCCCACAAGTACAGCCTGCCGATCAAATCGGTGGTGCGTACCAGCGCTGGCGATGAAAACCCGGCGCCGTGGCAAGCCGCCTATGGCGAGTACGGCCAACTGATCAATTCCGGCGAATTCGACGGCCTGGATTTCGCTGGCGCCTTCGACGCCATCGAAGTGGCCCTGCAGAAAAAGTCCCTCGGCCAGGCTCGCACCCAGTTCCGTCTACGCGACTGGGGTATCAGCCGTCAGCGCTATTGGGGCTGCCCGATCCCGATCATCCACTGCGATACCTGCGGTGATGTGCCGGTGCCCGAAGATCAATTGCCCGTCGTACTGCCAGAAGACGTCGTCCCCGACGGCGCGGGCAGCCCGCTGGCACGCATGCCCGACTTCTACAGCTGCACCTGCCCGAAATGCGGCGCGGCGGCCAAGCGCGAAACCGACACCATGGACACCTTTGTGGAATCGTCCTGGTACTTCGCCCGTTACGCCTCGCCGAATTACAGCAAAGGTATGGTCGATCCAGAAGCCGCCAACCATTGGCTGCCGGTCGATCAGTACATTGGCGGTATCGAACACGCGATTCTGCACCTGCTCTACGCGCGCTTCTTCCACAAGCTGATGCGCGACGAAGGCCTGTTGAACTCGGATGAGCCGTTCAAAAACCTGCTGACCCAGGGCATGGTGATTGCCGAGACTTACTACCGCACCGAAGCCAACGGCAGCAAAACCTGGTTTAACCCGGCGGACGTCGAAATCGAGCGCGACGCCAAGGCCAAGATCATTGGCGCCATCCTCAAGACCGACGGCTTGCCGGTGGAAATCGGCGGCACCGAGAAGATGGCCAAGTCGAAAAACAACGGCGTTGACCCGCAGTCGATGATCGACCAGTACGGTGCCGACACCTGCCGCCTGTTTATGATGTTTGCCTCGCCGCCCGATATGAGCCTGGAATGGTCCGACTCTGGCGTTGAAGGTGCGCACCGCTTCTTGAAACGCGTCTGGCGTTTGTCCCAAGCCCATGTCGCCCGTGGCGTGCCCGGCAGCCTGGATGTGGCGAGCCTGACCGACGCGCAAAAAGACGTGCGTCGCGCCATTCACTTGGCCATCAAGCAAGCCAGCCAGGATATTGGCCAACACCACAAATTCAACACCGCCATCGCCCAGGTGATGACGCTGATGAACGTGCTGGAAAAAGCCGCCCAAGACAGCGACGCCGACCGCGCGCTATTGCAGGAAGGCCTGGAAACCGTGGCCCTGCTGCTGGCGCCGATTACCCCGCATATCAGCCATGAGCTGTGGCTGGAGCTGGGTCACGAAAGCGCCATCATCGACGCGCAGTGGCCGCAGCTGGATGAAAGCGCCCTGGTGCAGGACAACCTGCAACTGGTGGTGCAAGTCAACGGCAAGCTGCGTGGCCAGATCGACGTGCCGGCTACGGCTAGCCGCGAAGAGGTTGAAGCCACTGCACGGGTTAACGAAAACGTGCTGCGCTTCCTCGATGGCCTGACCATTCGCAAGGTCATCGTGGTACCGGGCAAGCTGGTCAATATCGTCGCGAGCTGATGACGTCTCGCGGCTGCCCTGGCGCCGCGAACACCTATTGAGTTGCCGCTGCGCGGATGCGCAGCGCTACAGATGGTTTAAGG
>NZ_JBBNAH010000560.1:0-1843 GCF_037994325.1 Pseudomonas sp. | reverse complement strand
GGGTCGCGTGAAAGCCAAGTTCGTAGTGGTAGCCGGCAACGCCTATCTGGGCAATCTGATTCCAGAACTCTCGGCGAAGTCGATGCCGTGTGGTACCCAGGTGATCACAACCGAACCCCTCAGCGATGAAGTCGCCAAGAGCTTGCTGCCACAAGACTACTGCGTAGAAGATTGCAACTACCTGCTCGACTACTACCGCCTGAGCGGCGACAACCGCCTGATCTTCGGTGGCGGCGTGGTCTATGGCGCCCGCGACCCGGCAAATATTGAAGCGATTATTCGCCCCAAGCTGATCAAAACCTTCCCTCAACTAAAAGACGTGAAGATTGATTACGCCTGGACCGGCAACTTCCTGCTTACCCTCTCCCGCCTACCGCAAGTGGGTCGCCTGGGCGACAACATTTATTACTCGCAAGGCTGCAGCGGCCATGGCGTGACCTACACCCACCTGGCCGGCAAGATTCTCGCCGAATCGCTGCGAGGCCAGGCGGAACGCTTCGATGCCTTTGCCAGCTTGCCGCACTATCCATTCCCGGGCGGCGAACTGATGCGCGTACCATTCACCGCGCTTGGCGCCTGGTACTACAGCCTGCGCGACAAACTCGGCTTCTGATCCGAGCTGAAATAAAAACGGCGCCCTCATCAGGCGCCGTTTTTTTGCCCGCTATATGCTCAGCGGTTTTTATCATCGATTGCCTTGTAGGCGTTGCTTGCTGCCAAGGTCTGCCCGGCAAGTTCGAGCTGCTTGGCCGCCGCCATCCAGCGCTGACGATCAACATTCGCTGGTAATTGCGCCGGCGCTTGAACCAATAAAGCCCAGTGCCCAAGATCATTCCAACTGGAAGTAAAGTCCGCAAAACTCACAACCAAGCGATGATTCATGCCCGAACGCAGCAGCATGCGCTGCTTTACTCGATCGTATCCCACCAGCACCGCATAGCGCGGCGACGAGACAAAACCGAAGCCATCGTTAACCCGAACCAGCACGGGGTAACCTGCTGCGACCTGCTCAAGCAAATCTGGCAATCCACCTTGTAACGGATACGCAAGCAAGCCGAAGTCATTGGTGACTCGGGTAAAGCTGGTGGGTATCTCCGACTCCTTGCCGGGCAGATGCATTTTTTTCGCGACGAGCCCAGGCGTGGTGACCACATCCTGTTGCGACAGCATGATAGCCAACGCACCGGGAGCACTTTCAAACGCGGTTTGCGCGAAAAATGGCACACCGTTCAACTCCACCCTCTCCGGCAATGCGCGAACAGCAGGATCAACCGGCGTAGTGCCGCATCCAGAAAGCATTAACAAGCCACCTAGCAGGAGCAAATAACGAGCAAGATAAGACTTGGTGATAAGAACTGACACGCGCACGCTCTCTCTACAGGGCCATGACAAGAGCAGAGATGATACTAACGCCTCATCTCCACCACCAACGCCACTTTATTCCAGGCAAAGAAAAGCCCGACCTAGGCCGGGCTTTTCTGAAACACCGCGCTAATTACTTAGCTTGGGCTTCTACTTCAGCTTCTACGCGACGGTTAACAGCGCGGCCAGCTTCGGTAGCGTTATCCGCAACCGGCTTGGACTCGCCGTAGCCAACAGCGTTAACACGCTCGCCACCTACACCGTACTGGTTAACCAGCACTTCACGAACGGCGTTAGCACGACGCTCGGACAGTTTTTGGTTGTAAGCGTCAGTACCCACGGAGTCGGTGTGACCTTCAACAGTGGTGGAGGTTGCTGGGTATTGCTTCATGAAGTCAGCCAGGTTTTTGATATCGCCATAGCTTTCTTCTTTGACTTTCGATTTGTCGAAGTCGAATTTCACGTCCAGTTCAACGCGAAC
>NZ_JBBNAH010000559.1:0-1427 GCF_037994325.1 Pseudomonas sp. | reverse complement strand
GTACAGGACAGCTTCGCCAAACAACGCGAAGCCACGGCAAAACTGCAAACCGCGGCGCAGGTGATGTTGTTGGAAATAGCGGAAAAATTGCCGCCCGAACAGCGCCGGCAATTTATGCAAAAAGACGAGCCGTAACCGGCGTTGCACAGATCACGCGCGTGCCCGCCAATGGATCCCCGCCTGCGCGGGGATGACGGAAGTTTTGCCTTGGAACTCCTTCATTCCCGCGCAGGCATGACAGCGGTTTTACCTTAGAACTTCGTCATTCCCGCGCAGGCATGACGGAAGTTTTGCCTTGGAACTCCTTTATTCCCGCGCTGGCATGACGGCGGTTTTGCATTAGAACTCCGTCATTCCCGCGCATGCATGACGGAAGTTTTGCCTTGGAACTCCTTCATTCCCGCGCAGGCATGACGGCGGTTTTGCATTAGAACTCCGTCATTCCCGCGCAGGCGGGAATCCAGGTTCGGTGTTCACCGCTACAACCACCGCTCCCGTTTAGGCTTCGTTAAAATCCATTTCCGGTGGCTGCCGGCGGAAGCCGCCGGTCAGCGCGGCGAGGTAGATCACGCCGAGGCTCAGCCAGGTCAGGCCAAGAATGATTGCCAGGTGGTCAAGGCTGATCATCAGCCACAAATCCGCCATCAGGCCTACCAGTGGGAACAGCAGAAATAGCACCAGCTCACGGGCGCCGCGTTGTTGCGCGTTGATCCAGTAGTGAAAAATCACGGCCAGGTTCACCAGGCTAAAGGCCAGAAACGCGCCGAAGTTGATAAAGGACGTGGAGGTGGTGACGTCCAGTTTCAGCGCCAGCAAAGCCACCACGCCGCACAACACGATGCTGTTAACCGGCGTACCGAAACGCCCCAACCGCGCGAAGAAGCTTTTTGGCAACACGCCGTCGCGGCCCATGGCAAACAGCAGGCGCGAGGCGCTGGCTTGGGCGGACAGGCCAGAGGTGAATTGACCAACGATCAGGCCGATCAGAAAGATGGTCACAAACAGGTCGCCGCCAATGTTCAGGGCGATTTCCGTGGCGGCCGAATCCGGGCTTTGGAATTCAATGGACGGGTGGGCCAACTGCACAAAGTAGGACACCGCGATAAAGATCGCGCCACCGATCAGGGTGATCAGCAAAATGGCTTTGGGGATGGTTTTGCGCGGTTCGTGGGTTTCTTCGGTCAGGGTGCTGACGGCGTCAAAACCAAGGAACGAGTAGCAGGCAATCGCCGCGCCGCCCATCACCATGGGCAGGTGCACGTCGCCGTTAAAGAAGGGCTTTAGCGTCCACAGCGGTTGGCTGGCATCGCCGCCCACGTAATGAATGCACAGCGCGACAAAGGCGAGCAGCACCAGAAACTGCACCAGCATCAAACCGATATTGATGGTGTTGGCCAGCTTTAGACCGACCACGTTAATCAGCGTGG
>NZ_JBBNAH010000558.1:0-14456 GCF_037994325.1 Pseudomonas sp. | reverse complement strand
ATTCTAGGGAGTGCTGATCCCGCAAGTATTGATATAGGTCTACGGCCCCGAGCTGATCAAAAAGTAACCTTGCCGCGCCGTTTTAAACCGCGCGCTGATTGCATCGCCCATCTTTATTCGTTACCGGCACGGGGCAAGTAGTTTCAACCACAGCATCTCCCGCCCCAGCGCGCCTCCCCCATCAGTGGAGCGTAACCATGCGTATTTTTGCCCTCGTCATCGCTTTTTTTTCTGTCTGCTTACTCAGTAGCGCTATCACCGCTATGGTCCTAAGACCCACACCACCTACCCCGCCCACTGTGCCGGACGCCCCGCCCGGCTTTGTCGCCAAGCCCACAGCGGGCGGCGGCATCCTTTACCAACGCCAAGCCATCGCGCAGTTACCCAACCAGCCAGCCCCGCGCGCGTTCCCCAAAGCGTTGAACCTCAGCGAATCCGCCAAATGCGTGCTCACCCTCGGCCAAGACCGCTCCTCGCAAGGCGCGAAATGGGTGAAACCTATGGATGACTACTGCGACAACGTGATGATGGAAAACCGGAAGAGGTGAGGAGAGGGGCTGCCGAAATGTGAGCGGTTTGAAATTGGGAAGTTTGATCGGGGAGCATTTCAGCCCGTAGAAACAAAAAAGGCCTTCGATTTCTCGAAGGCCTTTCTTTTATATGGTGCCGGCACCAGGAATCGAACCCGGGACCTACTGATTACAAGTCAGTTGCTCTACCAGCTGAGCTATACCGGCATTTCAGGGTCGCCATTATATCCATTAGAAGCGTCGAGTAAAGCCCTGATCTAGGGCCGTTTTTTCCTCGCTGCGACACTGTCTGGAATAGGCTTATGCACAATCGTTAGGCGCCACCACGCAATGTGGTTAATTTTTCTGCAGTACTTGACATAAGCATGTAACTAGCTGGTTTTATTGATTTTTTTGATCTGTTTAAAAAATAATCAGATATCTGCAGGCCTTGCTGCATCGGCCTTTGCCAAGGTTGCCCAGAAACTATCAACAAAGTTATCCACAGATTGTGTGGGCAACTTATTGGCGTTCTGCCAGAAGCATCAGGTTGCGTGGGCTGACTTGGCTTACACAGAAACGGCCAAGGCGTACGTGGTAGCCGTGCTCTTGCAAAAATAGGGCGCGGTCGAGTAATAGCCATAGTTCTAATGGGCGCCGAAACAGGCCGCGTAACAGTTCCAGGTTGCGGACCTCGGCCAGGCGCTTCCAGCCTTTTTCTTCGAGGGCGGCCCAGTCGCGATTTGCCGGTGTCGGTACGTTTTTTAGCTGCGCCAGGTCTCGGCAGTAGTCGGCGAAATCTTTGTGCAGCCAGGCAACCGGCAGTGAAGGCGTCGGTAAGTAGTCGTCGCTGGCGCGCAATTCGCGTTGCAGCAGGTCGAAGGCGAGGCGACGGGCCATGGAGTGGTCGCGTTGGCGACGTACACGGGCACCGGCGGTGACGGTTTCGCTCAGCGGTAAGCCCAAGTCATCCACAGACAGTTGCAGCCCTGAGGTTTGGCCGGCTGTGGATAACGCCTGGTAGTGCGTGCCGGCAATGCGGTTGTAGCAGCACGGGGCGACGGCCAGTTGTGTGCAGCCCGCACTGCTGGCCAGTTGCAGCAGGCGCACATGCAAGTCGCCGCAGGCGTGCAAGGCAACCGGAGTGTGCTCGGGGTGAAGCTGTATTGCCGCGTCGGCGGCCAGCACATCGTGCTGCACGTGCCGGCTGGTTAGGCCGCGTTTTTTGCTTAGCTGTGCGCCGGCCGCCACTAGCGCCGGGTCATATTCCAGGCAGGTGAGTGGCTGGCCGCTCTGGGCGAGCAGTTGACCGAGGTGGCCCTTGCCTGAACACCAGTCCAGCCAGTGCTGCGGCGCTTGGCTAAAGCTCAAGCAGCTGGCAAATGCCTGAATCTGCTCCCACTTGCGCCCAGGAATATCCACAGAAAAATTGGCCGGCAGTGGCATCGGTTCTGAGGTGAGTAACGGCCCAACGGCGGCAAGCTCAGCGGACTCAGACGCCAAGTCGCGGAACGGCTGCGGCGCCGGCAATAACTCAGGGTGGTTGTGCGCGGCTTCGGCGTCTTCCAGCGTTCTGCTGCGCAACCATGTGGCCAACTGCGGGTGCTGGGTTTCCCAGGCTAATTGCAAATGGGTGAAGGGCCGTGGCTGCCACAGCGCTTGATGGCGCAGCAGAAAGCCGTCCAACGCTTGAAAGCGCGGGAGCAGTTCGTGGCCGGTGAGAGGGGCAGACTCGATCATGGTAGGCAGCTTCAAAAGTGGCGACTTTGCCCATGGCCTCTTTAATAAGGCGCATGGGCGAGCGCTATTCTAGCGGCCTTGGGTGGCGTCGACGCGCAACCAGCGTTCCAGCAGCTTGAAGCCTTTGACCAGCACAAAGGCGATAACCAGATAGAACAGGCCGGCAGCGAAGAAAATCTCCACCGGCAGATAGGTGCGGGCAATGATTGTGCGCGCCATGCCGGTCAGCTCCAGCAACGTAATGGTGCTAGCCAATGCACTGGCCTTGAGCATCAGGATCACTTCGTTGCTATACGCCGGCAGGCCGATACGCGCGGCACGCGGCAGGATGATATGCAGCATCGCCTGGGCGCGGGACATACCCAACGCACGCGCTGCCTCCACTTCGCCGTTAGGCACAGCCTGAATAGCGCCGCGCAAGATTTCGGCGATATAGGCAGCGGTGTGCAGGGTCATGGTCAACACCGCACACCAGTACGGGTCACGTAGATACGGCCACAACGGTCCTTGGCGTACCGCATCAAATTGCGCCGCGCCGTAGTAAACCAGGAACAGTTGCACCAGCAGCGGTGTGCCGCGGAAAAAGAAGATATAGCCGTAGGGCAGGGCGCGCACATACCAGTGCCGCGAGGCACGGGCGATGCCCATCGGTAGGGCCAGAATCAGCCCCGCGATGACGGCAAAGGCCACCAATTCCAACGTCAAAATAGCGCCATCAAACAGACGCGGCAGGTACTTGATAATGACGTCCCAGTTCATCACGCGCTCCTGACGAAGCCGCGGCTGGCGCGTCTTTCTATAAAGTACATGGCGGTCATGGCGACTACCGTCAGACCCAGATAAATAAAGGCCGCTACCAAGAAAAACGTAAAAGGCTCTTTGCTCGAGGTCACCGCGATTTGCGAGCGGCGCATCAGCTCTTCCAAGCCGATTACCGACACCAGCGCGGTGTCCTTCATCAAAATCATAAACAGGTTGCCCAGGCCCGGCAGAGCGATGCGCCACATCTGCGGCAAGATAATTCGCCAGAACGTGCGGCCCTTGGACAGCCCCAACGCCTGACCGGCTTCGCGGTGGCCACGGGGAATGGCCAGAATCGCGCCGCGAAACACCTCGGTGGCGTAGGAACCAAAGCACAAGCCCAAAGCGATGGTGCCAGCCGCAAAGGCGCTTAGCTCCAGGCTCGGCACGCCAATGGCCTCGCCAATGCTGCGCATCAGGTTGACCGTGCCGAAGTAAATCAGCAGCACCCACAGCAGCTCGGGAATGCCGCGCACCAGGGTGGAATAAGTGCCGCCAAGCCATTGCAACGGCTTGTGCGGGGACGTCTTGGCCAAGGCGCCAAGCAGGCCCAGAACCAAACCAAGGCACAGCGCGCTAAGCGCCAGCTTGATGGTCATCAGCGTGCCGGCCAGCAAGGCTGGGCCGAATCCATGAAGATCAAAGATCATCGAGATTTACTGCGTTAGGAATACGGGGAAATAACAGTTGAACTGCTGGGCGCCTGTGCGGCGCCCAGCAGAGCGTCATCTATTAATAGATGCTGAAGGGGAAGTACTTGTCGTTGATCTTCTTATAGGTACCGTCAGCGACAATTTCTTTCAGCGCGGTATTCAACTTCTCGCGCAGCGGATCGTTTTTGCGCACGGCAATGGCGATCTTGTCGTTGTCGAACACTGGCTCGCCTTTAAATTCGAAGCCTTTGCCGGTCTCGCTTTTCAGCCATTCCCAGTTCACGAACTTGTCGGCCAGCACGCCATCAACACGACCGGAGGCCAGGTCGAGGTAAGCGTTTTCCTGGGTGTCGTAGAGCTTGATGTCCACCACGTCAGCCATGTTGTCTTCCAGCCAGGTGCCGGCGATGGTGGCGCGCTGGGCGCCAATCACTTTGCCTTTAAGGGCGGCCTTGTCGGTGCTGAACGGTTTGTCTTTGGCGGCGATAAACTGCAGCTTGTTGGTGTAGTACGCGTCGGTGAAATCGACGGCGTTTTTACGCTCTTCAGTGATCGACATGGACGCGGCAAGGAAGTCGAACTTCTTGGCGTTCAGAGCCGGAATGATGCCGTCCCAGTCGGAGGTGACCACTTCGCACTCGGCTTTCATTTTCGCGCACAGGGCTTGAGCGATTTCCACATCAAAGCCGCCGACTTGGCCGCTGGCGTCGATCAGGTTGAACGGTGGGTAGGCGCCTTCGGTGCCGATCTTCAGTTTGTCAGCGGCGACGGCACCAGTGCCGAACGCCAGGGTAGCGGCCGCGGCCAGCAGGATCTTCTTGTAGTTCTGCATGGGTTGTTGCTCCGTGTTAGCGATTGCTGGACATGAATTGCTTGCAGCGCGCCGAGTTCGGATTAGTGAACACCTGCTCGGGCGATCCTTGTTCTTCTACCAGGCCCTGGTGCAAAAACACCACCTCACTGGATACCTGACGGGCGAAATTCATTTCGTGGGTGACCAGCAACATGGTGCGGCCTTCCTCGGCGAGCGCGCGGATTACGTTAAGCACTTCCTGGACCATTTCCGGGTCGAGTGCCGACGTGGGCTCGTCGAACAGAATCACTTTAGGTTGCATCGCCAGCGTGCGCGCAATGGCGGCGCGTTGCTGCTGGCCGCCGGACAACTGCGCCGGGTACACATGGCGTTTGTCGCCAATGCCGACCTTGGCCAACAACGCTTCGGCGCGCTCAATGGCTTCTGCCTTGCTCAAGCCCAACACGCGGCGCGGCGCCTCGATAATGTTGTCGAGCACACTCATGTGCGGCCATAGATTGAAGTTCTGAAAGACGAAACCGATTTCACTGCGCAGGCGATTGATCTGCTTGTTGTCGGCAGCCACCAGGTCGCCATTCTTCGCAGCCTTGAGCTTGAGCTCTTCACCGGCCACCAGAATTTGCCCCTGATGCGGGTTTTCCAACAGGTTGATGCAACGCAGAAAGGTGGATTTGCCAGAACCGGAAGAACCGAGGATCGAAATGACATCGCCATCGCGGGCTGTAAGCGAGATGCCTTTGAGCACCTCCAGATCGCCGTAGCGTTTGTGCAAATTGCGAATCTCAAGCGCGGGCGTTGCCTCGGCCATGGGGTGTCCTCTTGTTCTTAGGGGGCGCTGAATGCGGCGACTTTCCTGGCGAGGCTGCAAGCTAGCATAGCGTCGGAACGCCAGCCAAGACTGGCAAACCGGCTATTTAGTCGCAGGCGTAAGTGGTGTCGCCTCAGTGCAAGTGGCTGGCGCGAAGATGCAAAAAGGGCAGGTGGAGTTGCTTAGTCGAGCAATTCGGGGTGCTGTGTTTGTAGCCAGCGCCTTGTGTGAGCTAACAGCAACTCGGCTTCTTTTAGGCAGGACGCCAATGCACCGTCAGGTATTGGATCACCATCGTAGTCGTTGAGATTGCGCCGCTTGCGCAGGGCGTCCAGCAGGATGGCTACGTCCTGGCTAATGCCCATGCTCTTGGGCAACGTCTGGATGGCGGTTTGGTGGTGGCCCGGCTGACTTGTGGAGAGTCGGTAACCATTGGCCTGCAAACCGATAACCGCGCACTGCAAAATCACTTTGTAGCCGGCGTCAAAACGATTGTTGGCGCTCAGCGCTGGAAGCTGGGCATCCATCAGGTTGCGGGTGGCCGCAGCAAGCAATTTGGCAATGGCGTGTTTGTCCGGGTTGAGTGCTTGCAGCCTGCTAATGGCGAGTAAGTTCTCCAATGTCATCTTCTACTCCCTGTATGAAAAGCCGCGGTTTTTCCAGCAGTTCGCGGGCAAATAAGTCGCCCTCGTTCAGCTTGCGCGTGAACTCTTCTGGAGCGTACAGCACAGGGTTAATCTCTCGTCCCAACAGGGCCTGATAAGGATGAAGGGCGCGCACCAGATCAGTGAATGACGTTTCGCCAATTAGCAACACATCCACATCGCTATCCGCATTTTCCTCACCGCGTGCGACCGACCCGAACACCCAGGCCAGCTTTATTTGCGTGCTGAGTGGTAGGAGCGCCTCTTGCAGCACACCGACCACTCCTGAGGTTTTGCGAAACAGCCCAGCCAGTTCGGCAAATACTGGATGGCTGCGGTTGGCTTGATACAGCACCTGATTGCCCTGCTGGCTGCGAACCAGCAATCCGCCTTCGGCCAAGCGCGCCAACTCGCGGTGCAATGAGCCCGCGTTGGTGTGTGTGATTCGCGCTAATTCGCGCACATGCACCTGCTCGTCGGGGTGCAACAGTAGCCAGCCTAAAACGCGCTGGCGTTGGATGCCGAATAAAGAGTCGAGTACAGTCATAGCGTAGCCTTTTTGGCTACAACTGTAGCCGATTTGGCTACGATAGCTTGATGCAGCAGATTGGGCAAATAGCCGAGTGATTCGCGCCGTGTTGACAGGTTAAGCCGGTAGATATGTACGCTAACTAGACATATCCTCGGGCGACTCATTGGGGCAATCGACAAGAGCGGGTAGTTAGCTATGAAGCGCAAACAATCCATCGAACACGTGCGCTGGGACTTAGCCTTGCGCTACCGCCTGATTGAAACCGTGGCCTGGTGGGAAGGGCGGCTGACGACTGGCCACCTGATGCAAAGCTTCGGCATCAGCCGCCAGCAAGCGTCGAAAGACATCAACAGCTATTTAACCGAGTACGCGCCAAAGAACCTCGAGTACGACAAGCACCTCAAGGGTTACGTACCGAGCAAAACCTTCCAGCCGTTGTTTATCGACGACAGCGCCAGCGCCTACCTGCACCTGCTCAACCAAAACCACGAGCGCGCCCCGCATATTGAAGGGTTGGCGCTGGCCTATGCACACACCGAAGTGCTCAAGGTGCCGGACCGCTCGGTGCGCCCCGAGGTGCTACGGCCGTTGCTGCGTGCCTGTCGCGAGGGGCTGCGCTTGGAGTGTGAATATGTGTCGCTGGCCAATCCGGTCGCCGAAACCCGGCTGATCGCGCCGCATACGCTGATCTACACCGGTATGCGCTGGCACGTGCGCGCTTACTGCGAAAAGAACCGCGACTACCGTGACTTCGTGCTCAGTCGTCTGCGCGGTGACCCGGATGTGCTGGACCAGTCCGAGCATGGCATCGACGGCGATAGCGGCTGGGCAACCCAGGTTGACGTCATCATCGTCCCCGACTCGCGCCTGAGCGCCGAGCAAAGGGCAATTATCGAAATCGACTACGGCATGCAGGATGGTCAATTGCGCGTTGCCAGCCGTGGCGCCTTGGTGCAGTACGTGCTGCAGCGCTATCAGATCGACGCGAGCAAAGTGCAAAGCAAAGCCAGCGCTCAGCAAATTGTCGTCGCCAATATCGACGCATTACAGCCTTGGCTCTACTGAGCTTACTCAGCCGGGCCGTAAGCCAGGTGCGCCATCAGCCAAAAGAACGCGCCGATGGCTAGCAGGATGTGGGCGTTGTTGAGTGCTGCGTTGATCAGCCACATGGCGTCTTCTCCGTCCGAATGGGGGTGGAGAAAACCTAAGGCCAGGGCGCGCAGGCGTCGATCTGTCTACTTTTCGTGCGTATGGTTTTGGTACAGGTCTACAGACTATGCCGCTACGCGTTTGCCGTGCGCACCCTGAAGTCCATTGGCCAACGGCTTGGTGCGCACAGCACACCCTACGTGGCGACTGCGTGCTCTTCGCTTACCTGCACAAACTGCTGCACCGGCGCGACAAACCCCAGCTCTTTGATCGGGCTTGGCGTGCTGAATTCTTGCAGCAGGCTTTTGAAGTCGCGTTTGCGCTCGACGTCCGGCAGCGGCACGGCGCTAAGCAGGCGTTTGGTGTAGGGGTGCTGAGGGTTGTGGAGTACCTGATCACGACGACCGATCTCGACGATCTGCCCGCCATACATTACCGCCACGCGGTGGCAGATGCGTTCGACCACGGCCATATCGTGGGAGATAAACAGGTAGCTCAAGCCCTGCTCTTCACGCAGTTGTTCCAGTAGCTCCAGCACCTGAGCCTGCACCGATACATCCAATGCTGAAACCGACTCATCGGCGATGATCACCTTCGGGTTCAACGCTAGCGCGCGGGCGATGCAGATACGCTGGCGCTGGCCGCCGGAGAATTGGTGCGGGTAACGCGCCAAGGCGTCTACTGGCAGCCCCACCTGCACCAGTAACTGCGCCACCCGCTCGCGGCGTTGTGCGGTGGGCAAACGGTCGTGAATCAGCAGCGGTTCGCCGACTAAGTCGAAAATGGTTTTGCGCGGGTTGAGGGCGGCGTAGGGGTCTTGAAACACCATCTGCACATCGCGGCGCACGCGCTGCAACGCCTCGCCGTGCAAGCCATTAAGTTCCTGGCCCAGCAGTTTCACGCTGCCTTCATAGGCGAGCATATTCATCAGCGCTTTGCCGGTGGTGGACTTGCCGCAACCACTTTCACCCACCAGCCCGAGCGTCTCGCCGGCGCGTAAATCAAAGTTGAGGTTTTCCACAGCATGCACATTCTTGCCGGCTTCAAACCAACCGGTGCGCAGCGGGAAACGCACGCTCAGGTTGCGCACTTCGAGCAGCGCCGGCTGTTGGCTAAGGTTTTGCGGCATGCCCGCTGAACCGAGCACCGGCACCGCCGCCAGGAGCTTGCGCGTATAGGTTGCTTGCGGCGCGGCAAACAACTGGCGTACTGGCGCCTGTTCTTCCATGCGCCCCTGGTTCATCACCACCACCTGATCGGCCATCTCCGCCACCACGCCCATGTCGTGGGTGATTAGCAACAGGCTGGTGCCGTATTGTTGTTGCAGCTCGCGCATCAGTTCGAGGATCTGCGCCTGAATGGTCACGTCCAGCGCGGTGGTCGGCTCATCGGCGATCAACACTTTGGGCCGGCAGAGCATGGCCATGGCGATCATCACCCGCTGGCGCATGCCGCCAGAGAGTTCATGGGGGTACTGGGTCAGGCGTTTTTGCACCTGGGGCATGCGCACCGCTTCGAGCATTTCCCGGCAGCGCTGAGCGATGGCCTGGCGCGACAACGGCTCATGACGGCGCAAGGTTTCGGCCAGTTGTTGGCCAACCGTCATCAGCGGATTCAGCGAGGTCATCGGCTCCTGGAAAATCATGCAGATATCTTTACCGCGCAACTGCTGGCGCTCGCGTTCGGCGAGGGTGAGTAAGTCGCGGTTCTTAAAGAGGATGGCACCGCTGGGCGTACGCGCCTGTTTGGGTAACAAACCCATGATCGCCAGCGAGGTCAGCGACTTGCCGCTGCCCGACTCGCCAGCGATACACAGCGTTTGCCCTGGATACAACGCAAAACTCAGGTCGTCGACCACACGCTTGGCGCCGAACTCAATGGCCAGCCGCTCCACCGAGAGAATCGCTGGTTGGCTCACGCAAACACCACTTTGGGCACGTAAAACGACACCACCCAGTTGGGCAGATCGACGATTTCGCTGATGCGTAAATCGCCGCATACCGAGCACAGCATGTAGGCCTGTTCCGCTGGCATGTGGTGCTCGCGGCATAGCCAGTCGATGGCGCCGCTAACCGCTTGGCGCGCTGCCTCCATCAGGTCGGGGCCGACGCCGGTAAAGGCTTCGTAGCCGGCGCTGTCCAAGTGGCGGGTTACCGGGCCGGGGGTGCTGAACCGTGGGAAGGCCAGCGGCGTATCTTTGATCAGGTCGACCTTTACCGTGACATCCATCGCGCTTTCGATGGCGGTGCCGCCGACCTCACCATCGCCTTGCGCCGCATGGGTATCGCCAATCGACAACAGCGCGCCGGCCACTTCCACCGGCAAGTACAGCGTGGTGCCAGCGGCAAGGTCACGAATGTCCAAGTTGCCGCCCACCCGCCGGGGCGGTACCACCGAATGCAGGCCGGCTTCGGCTGGCGCCAGGCCAATGGTGCCGGCAAACGGCTTGAGCGGCACCTTGGCAAACTGGCCAAACGCGGCCGGGGCCAGGGCGTCTTTGTCGTACTGCCACAGCGCTAGGGCCGGCTCTTTAAATTGGTCGGCCAACAGGCCAAAGCCAGGGATATTCGCCGTCCAGCCAAAGCCGCTGGGCTTGAAGCTGTCGATGGTGATTTTCAGGATATCGCCGGGCTCTGCGCCCTCGACAAAGATCGGCCCGGTCACCGGGTTGATCTGGTCGAACGACATGGTCGCCACATCGCCGACCACCGACTGCGGGGTGAAGTAGCCGTTGGACGAATCCAGGCACTGAAACTCCAGCATCTGCCCCGGCGCCACGCGCATAACCGGCTCAATGCTGCGGTCCCAACCAAAGTGGTTGTGCACGCTGTGAATGGTTTTAACCAGGCAGTTCTGACACATAAAAAATCCTCACTTAACCCAGCCCCCGGCAAGGGCGCTGGGTTTCCACGCTTAAATTTACTTAACCCAAATGTGGTCGTAATTCACCGGCACATGAACCGGATCGACGTACAGATCGTTGCCGCCGGCCATGCGCTGCGAACGAACGGTGAAGCGCTGCTCGTTAAAGATTGGCACCCACGGCGCGTCGGCCATCACGTCGGTAAAAATCTTGCTCCACAACGCCACACGCTCGGCCTGCTGCTCTGGCTTGGCCATGGCGTCGGCTTTGGCGGCATCTGCGTCGAGCTTTTTGTTGCAGTACAGCGCCCAGTTCCAGCCGCCATCTACCGCGCCACTGCAACCCAAAATCGGGCCGTAGAAGTTGGAGGGATCGGGGAAGTCGGCAATCCAGCCCATGCCGCCCGACCACACCATGGGTGCCTGGTCTTTAGCACTGCCAGCAGCGATCACGTTAGCCTGGGCCAGGGATTTGATCTGCGCGCGAATGCCGACCTTGGCCAAGTCCTGCTGAATCGACTGGGCAATACGCGGCTGCGGCTCGGTGTTCATCACAAACAGTTCGGTGTCGAAGCCCTTGGCAAAACCGGCTTCGGCCAACAGTTTTTTCGCCCCTTCAACGTCATAGGCATAGCCCTTGTAGGCCTTGTCGTAGCCGGGCATCGCCGGTGGCAACGGTTGGTTAGCCGGGGTGGCGCGGCCGTTGATGATGCGCACGATGCGGTCTTTGCTGATGGCCATGTTCACGGCCTGACGCACCTTGAGGTTATCGAACGGCGGCAAGGTGGTTTTCAGCGTCAGGTAACCGGTATGCAGTTGTTCGCCAACCACCATGCGCTCTTTGAATTTCGGGTCGTTTTTGAACTGCAGGAATTTGGCTGGCGGTACGCCGTCACCGGCAATGTCCACTTCGCCTTTTTCCAGGCGCAGCAGGGCGACCATCGGGTCTTGGCCCACCTCAAAGGTGATGCTGTCCAGGTGCGGCAGGCCGGCGCGGAAGTAGGTCGGGTTTTTCTTGAATACGATCTGCTGACCGAGCTTCCATTCCGCCAGGCTGTATGCGCCAGTGCCAACCGGGTGCTTGCCGAAATCGGCGCCCCATTTCTCCACGTCCTCTTTGGGAACCACCGAGGCGAAGTTGATCGCCATGATGTGCAAGAAGGTCGCATTCGGTGCGCTAAGGGTGATTTTTACGTGGTAGTCGTCGGTAGCTTCCACGCCGCTTAAGGTTTCGCTTTTGCCACCGGTAACGTCTTCATAGCCGGCAATTGAGCTGAAGAAACCGGCGCCCGGGCTTTGGGTTTTCGGATTCACCGTGCGTTCCAGCGAGTACTTCACATCGCCCGCTTTCATCTCGCGGCCGTTATGGAACTTCACGCCCTTTTTTAGGGTGAAGCTGTACACCAGACCGTCGGCGGAAATGCTGTAGTCCTCGGCCAAGTCTTTGACCAGCTCGGTGGTGCCGGGCTTGTAGTCCATCAGGCCGTCGAACAGGCTTTTGATCATTGACCAGTTCTGCCAGTCGTAGCCAATGGCAGGGTCGAGGGTGGCGACATCGTTCTGGTAGGTAACGACAATGCTGCCACCGTTTTTGGCGTTGGCGTCGACCAGCTCATCGGCCATAAGTGGGCCTGTAAACAGCGTGGCGGCGATAACCAGGGATAGTGCTGTGCGCTTCATGCTCCTGCCTCTTTGCTGGTAGTTTTTAGTGGGGTTGGCTTAGTGTTTTTTGATGTCGATACGCGGGTCGATCAGTGGAATAACCAGGTCGGCCACCAAGTTGCCGAGCACAATCGCCACCGCTGAAACCGTGGTCACGCCAACGATCACCGGGATGTCCACTTGTTGAATCGCCTGCCAGGCCAGTTGGCCGATGCCGGGCCAGCCGAATACCGACTCGACCACCACCAGCCCGCCCATAAACACGCCGATGTCGATGCCGATCATGGGGATGATCGGCACGATGGCGTTGGGCAACACATGGCGCAGCACTACACGGGCACGGCTTAACCCTTTGGCGCGGGCGGTGCGGATAAAATCTTGATGCAGCACGTCGATCATCGAAGAACGGACCATGCGCGAGTACCAGCCGCTGCCGAGTAAACCGAGGGTTAGTGCTGGCAACATCAGGTGCTTGATGCCGCCGTAGCCGCCCATGGGGAACCATTCGAGCTGCACGGCGAAGAAGTACAGAAACAACATGGCGGCGATAAATTGCGGGGCCGACACGCCAACGAAAGACAGTGCCGTGAGCAAGCGGTCGGCAATACCGCCACGGCGCAGTGCCGCGATCACGCCAAGGGTGATGCCGATAAGCAATTCAAAGCCGATGCCGGCCGCCATCAACTCCAGCGACGGCTGCAAGCGCGAACCGAGCAGCTCGGTCACTTCGCTGCGTTGGATATACGAGCGGCCCAGATCGCCTTGCAGCAGGTTGCCCAGGTAGTGCGCGTATTGCTGATAGAAGGGTAGGTCCAGCCCCAACTGCGCGCGAATGCCGGCCACCACTTCCGGCGTGGCGCTGCGCCCGGCAATCTGCCGCGCCGGGTCGGCGGGCAGCATAAAGAGCAGCAGATAAGTGATCAGGCTGACGCCGAGCAAAATCAGCAGCGAGTACCCGATACGCCGGCCAATAAACGTGAGCATTCAGCTTCTCCCCTGAAGCGTGGGGTCGAGCTCATCGCGCAGCGCATCGCCAACCAAGTTGAAGGCCAGCGACAGCAAAATAATCGCCGCCCCCGGAATAAACACCAGCCACGGTGCCGAGGTGAAATAGGTCTGGCTTTCGAAAATGATATTGCCCCAGCTTGGCGTAGGCGGCTGCACACCGACGCCCAGGTACGACAAGGTCGCCTCCAGCAGCACGGTGGTCGAAATACCCAAGGTGGCCCACACCAAAATGGTCGGCAGCAAATGCGGCAACAGGTGCGAGAACAAAATGCGCAGCGAACTGGCACCGAGGGTGCGCTCTACCGCGACAAAGTCCCGCGCGCTCAGGGCGATGGTTTCGGCGTAAATCACCCGCGCCACCTGCACCCAATTGACCATGGCAATCACCAAGGCAACGATCCATACACTGGGCTGAAAAATTGCCGACAAGGCGATGGCCAATAGCAGGGCGGGGAAAGCCATTATCAGGTCGGTAAAGCGCATCAACACACTGCCCAACCAGCCGCGCACAAAGCCCGCGCTCAAACCCACCAGCGTGCCAATCAGCACCGCCATACCATTGGCGACCAAGCCGATAAACAGCGACGTGCGGGCGCCGTAAATCAACCGCGATAGCAAATCTCGCCCGAGCAAATCGGTGCCCAGCCAATAGCTGTCGCCGGGCGCCAGTGGTGCGCCTTCCATCGACAGCCCTTCAATAAACTGCTCCGCCGGATCGAACGGGCTTAGCCATGGCGCAAACAACGCCAGCACCACCACCAGCACGATATACAGCAGCGAAATAGCTACCGTAGGTCGGCGCAACAGGGCTCGCGTAGTACTCATAAATGCCCGCCATGCTGCTGCGTATGATCCGCCGCCAACTCGGCACACAGCTCATCAATGCTGCGGTTCAGGCGCATCGACAGCTCGCGCAAGCGCTCATATGCCGCGCTTTCATCCAGATTGTGCTCAACCATCAAGCGCGCCAGCGCCATGGCCAGCTGCGGACGGTTAGCCAGGCGTTGCTGCAGGTTGTCGATGGTTTGCCCATCACGGTCCAAGCGCTCGCGTAAACCGATCGCCATCATCAGCGTGGTGTAGACCGAGCCCTGGGTGATCGGCCGATTAAGCATCGCCGTGGCGCCCAACCCGATAGCGCGTTGGATCTGCGACAGGGTTTCGTGGGGCGTTAACGCCACCACCGGCACATTGGCTTGATTGAGCTTGAGCAACGTCTGCGGACTGGCGAAATGCTCGAGCTCGACAATGGCCGCAAAGCAGCCATGCAGATC
>NZ_JBBNAH010000557.1:0-4458 GCF_037994325.1 Pseudomonas sp. | reverse complement strand
GTTTTGTACATATCCATCATGTCGCCGTAGCGGGCGAACACGTAGATGATGCCGTCCTTACGAATTTCACCGTAGAACGGGTTGCCCGGCACCAGGCTGACATCCAGAAAACGCGCCGCAGCCACGTCTTTGAGGGCCAGGTTCTGGTCTTCTGCTTTCAGACCAAGAACGATCGAGCGACCGAAGTTGTCCTTTTTTTCCAGCGGCTTGAGCACGGGGGCCTGGCCGGTTTGCAGGTACTGGGTAAACACGGCGTAGTCGTCGAATACCACCACTTCGCTCTGGGTACGCACCTGATACCAATCGGTGTTGTTTGCCGCTACGTCCGGCGCCTTGGGCTTGGCAGGCGTTTGCGCCGTGCTGGCGCAGGCGCTGACAGCAGCGGCCAGCAACGCAATGGCGACGGGTTTGATGTAACGCGACTTGGTAAACAACATGGCAACTCCTCTGAGGTAAACGCAGGCTTGCAAACTGCCCGAGTTCCGTGACGGAGGAATTAATTTTTGATGTATGAATGATGACAATAGGCGCTGCCTGCTTTTCACCCGTCGTCCCCGCGAAAGCGGGGACCCAGAATGGCGCGACGAACACCGGTCCTTAGAGATTCTGGATTCCTGCCTTCGCGGGAATGACGAAGCGGGGACCGCGGTTTAATGCCCGCCGCTAGCCTCAGGCCCCGCCTTGGCGGTAAACGGCGGCTTGGCCAGCCAGACGATCACGATCAACGCCATAAACATCCAGCCCAGCAAGGTGAAGTAGTCGATGGTCGACATCATGTAAGCCTGGCTGGTGACCATCTGGTCTAGCTGCGTATAGGCCTGCGGGCTGGCGCCGCCGAGGTTATGCAGCGCTTGCTGGGTGGCCGGGTCGTAGGCGCTGACGCTTTCGGTCAGGTACGCATGGTGCTGATCGGCGCGGCGGATCCAGATCCAAGTGGTCAGTGATGCGGCAAAGCTGCCGCCGAGGGTACGCAGAAACGTCGCCAGGCCGGAACCTTCGGCAATCTGATTAGGGGGCAGATCGGACAGCAGAATGGTCAAGGTCGGCATAAAAAACAGCGCCACGCCAATCCCCATAAACAGTTGCACCAGGGCGATATGCTGGTAGTCCACTTCGTTGGTAAAGCCGGCGCGCATAAAGCAGCTCAAGCCCATTGCCAGAAACGCCAAACCAGCCAGCACGCGCAGGTCGAACCGTGCCGCGTACTTGCCTATAAACGGCGACATCAGCACCGGCAATATCCCCAACGGCGCGGCGGCAAAGCCGGCCCAGGTAGCGGTATAGCCCAGCCGGGTTTGCAGCCACTGCGGCAAAATCAGGTTGATGCCAAAGAAGCCGGCATAGCCCAACACCAGCACCAGGGTGCCGTAGCGAAAGTTGCGGTAGGCAAATAGACGCAGGTTGACCACGGGGTGAGCATCGGTCATTTCCCAGATAACAAAAAAGGCCAAGGCCACCACCGAAATCGCAGTGCCCACGATGATAAAGGTCGATTCAAACCAGTCAGCGTCATTGCCTTTATCGAGCACGATTTGCAACGCGCCCACGCCGACAATCAACGCCATCAGCCCGACGTAGTCCATCGGTTGACGGCTGGTAACGACCGGGCGATCCGCTAACTGTTGGCGCACTACAAACGCCGCGAACAACCCAATGGGCACGTTGATAAAGAAGATCCACGGCCAGCTGTAGTTGTCGGTAATGGTGCCGCCCAGAATGGGTCCGGCAATCGGCGCCACCACCGTCACCATGGCCAACAAGGCGATGGCCATACCTCGCTTCGCTGGCGGATAGATGGCGATCAACAAGGTTTGCGCCATCGGGTACAACGGCCCGGCGACCACGCCCTGCAATACACGAAAGCCCACCAGCTCGGGCATAGAGCGCGAGATACCACAGAGAAACGAGGCCAACACAAACAGCAGCGTGGCCCACATAAATAACTTCACTTCGCCGAAGCGCCGGCTTAACCAGCCGGTCAGCGGCAAGGCAATGGCGTTGCTCACCGCAAAGGATGTGATCACCCAAGTGCCCTGCTCCGAGCTGACGCCCAGGTTGCCGGAAATGGTCGGCAGAGCAACGTTGGCGATGGTGGTGTCGAGCACCTGCATAAAGGTCGCCAGCGACAGGCCGATGGTGGCAAGCACCAGGCTGGGGGGCGTAAACGAAGCTTTGGCGTCCATGGCAAATCCTGGGCGGCTCTTACATCGGAAGCTAGGGCTCAGCGCTTAACGCTGAGCGGTTTTAGCCACGGCACTGTTTTGTTTGATCAACTGCTGAATCAGCGCATCGGCCTGGGCCAATTGCTGCTGGTAGACGGCGGTTTCCAGCGTCGGTTTGGCCGGCGGTTTCTGCGCCAATACCGGACCACTCTGGTCATGCAAATCCACGTCGACTTGAGTCGACAGGCCAATGCGCAAGGGGTGGGTTTTCAACTGTTCAGGGTTGAGCACCACGCGCACCGGCACGCGTTGAACGATCTTGATCCAGTTACCCGTGGCGTTTTGCGCCGGCAGCAAGGCAAAGGCGCTACCGGTGCCGGCGCCCAAGCTGTCGATGGTGCCGCTGAATTTCACGTCATCGCCGTACAGGTCGGAGGTGACTTCCACCGGCTGGCCAATGCGCATTTCACGCAGTTGGGTTTCTTTGAAGTTGGCGTCAATCCACAGTTGGTCCAACGGAATCACCGCCATCAGGCTGGTACCCGGCTGCACGCGCTGGCCCAACTGCACGGTGCGCTTGGCCACGTAGCCGGTCACCGGCGCAATCAGCGTGGTGCGGGCGTTTTCCAGGTAGGCCTGGCGCAACTGTGCGGCGGCCGCCTGCACGTCCGGATGGGAGGCGACCTCGGTGTCTTCGACCAATGCGCTACTGGTGTTCAGGCGCTGCTGGGCATCGCTCAACGAGCCTTGCGCAGCGGTCAGGTCATCGCGGGCGTGGGACAGTTCTTCCTGGGAAATTGCGCCACTGGCGGCCAGGGTTTTACGCCGATTGAAGTTTTCCTGAGCTTTCTGCACCGCCGCTTTCTGCGCCGTGACCTGGGCTTTCAGGCCGTCGACATTGCTGTACAAGCCGCGCACCTGGCGCACGGTACGGGCCAGATTGGCTTCGGCACTTTGTAGGCTCACTTGCGCATCGTTCGGGTCGAACTTGAGCAGCACCTGACCTTGCTGAACCAGGTCGCCATCGTCGGCGCCAATACTGATTACGGTGCCGGTGACCAGCGGCGTAATGGACACCACGTTGCCATTTACATAGGCGTCATCGGTATCAACGCTAAAGCGCCCATACAGGTGATACCAGGCCCAGGTGCCGGCACCGACGGCGAGCACCAGAACCAGCAGGCCGAGCAACATGGCTTTGCGTTTGCCCGGGTTGGCATTGGTTTGTTCGGAATGTTCGGTAGAAGTGGCCATGGCGATTACCTTGTTTGTTCAGGCTGAGGGGCGGCGTTGCTGGCTGGGGTGGCCGCAGCGAGCTGCTCGCCTTGGTAACCCCCGCCAAGGGCCTGCATCAGTTGGATCGACAAATCGATTTGCTCGGCATTCAGGCTGGCGAGCTGGCGTTGCGACTGCAGCAATTGCTGTTCGATGGTCAGCACGTCCAAGTAGTTGCCGATGCCCGAGCCAAAGCGCTGCACCGCGGTGTTGTACGACTGCTGGGAGACATCCGTGGCACGCTGCTTGGCGACTATTTGCTGGGCGATGGCGTGCAGTTGGTTAATGGTGTCGCTGACCTGGTTAAGGGCGCTGACCAGGCTTTTGTTGTACTGGGCAACGGCCAAGTCGTAGTCGGCGTCACGGCTGTCGAGGTCAGCACGCAGACGGCCGCCGTCAAAAATCGGCAGCGAGATCGCCGGGGCAATATTGAAGAAGCGGCTGGGCGCACCAAACAACGAATCGCCCAGCAGCGACTGGGTGCCAGCGGCCGCCGTGAGGTTCACGTTGGGGTAGAACTGGGTTTTGCCGGCGTCGATGCTTTTGCTCGCTGCCTCTACCCGCCAGCGCGCAGCCACCAGGTCAGGACGGCGGCCTAACAGTTCGGCGGGCAGGGTTGAAGGCAAAGCTACGGCGCTGGGTTGCAGCACAGCTGGGCGGACGATTTCATTACCACGGTCCGGGCCTTTGCCGAGCAGTACGGCCATGGCAACACGTGCGCTTTGCAGGCGTTTTTCGGCATCGATCAGTTGCTCTTGCGAGCTATCGGCCAGGCTTTCGGTTTGCTGGTACTGGTATTCGCTGTCGATGCCCGACTGCAGGCGACGCTTGCCGAGGTCGAGCATTTCCCCGGTGCGTTTCACGTCCTGCTGCGCCAGGTCACGGACAATGTATGCCTGACCCAAATCGCTATAAGCACGGGCCACGTCGGCGGCCAGGGTCAGCGAGGCGGCTTGGCGGTCAACCTCTGCCGCACGGGCCTGGCCCAACGCCGCCTCCCAGGCAGCGCGCTCGCCGCCCC
>NZ_JBBNAH010000556.1:0-2802 GCF_037994325.1 Pseudomonas sp. | reverse complement strand
GATGGTGGTCATCAGTTTTAGTCGGCTGATTTTCTCGGCATAAC
This sequence comes from Pseudomonas sp., assembly GCF_037994325.1. GTDB lineage: Bacteria > Pseudomonadota > Gammaproteobacteria > Pseudomonadales > Pseudomonadaceae > Aquipseudomonas. The sequence goes on along the minus strand of NZ_JBBNAH010000556.1, from coordinate 2,758 downwards.
GGCCACCGGCCACCCAACCCACTCGATAACCTGGCGCCAGGCTTTTGGAAAACGAGCCGCAGTGCATCACCAAGCCGTCGCGGTCAAAACTCTTCACCGGCTTAGGCGGCTGCGGGCCGTAGTACAGCTCGGCGTATACGTCGTCTTCAATCAACGGCACTTGGTGTTGATGCAGCAGCTCATACAGCGCGCGTTTTTTCTCATCGCTCATGCTCGCGCCCAGCGGGTTTTGCAGGCTGCTCATAAACCAGCAGGCTTTGATTGGCAGCTGCGCCAGGCTGTCGGCGAGGGTTTGCAGGTCGATGCCTTCGCGCGGGTGCACGGGAATTTCCACGGCCTTGAGCTTGAGCCGTTCGAGCACCTGCAAGGTGGCGTAAAACGCTGGCGCCTCAATGGCCACCAGGTCGCCGGGCTGGGTGACGGTTTGCAGGCAGAGGTTGAGCGCTTCCATGGCGCCGTTGCTGATCACCAATTCTTCCAACGGCAGCATCACACCGCTGACCATATAGCGCAGGGCAATTTGCCGGCGCAGGTCGGGGTTGCCGGCGGTCATGTCGGCGATCACCGCGTGGGGCGAAAGCGTGCGCAAGCTCTGCGACATGGAGCGCGCCAGGCGCACCAGCGGGAACAAATCGGGGCTGGGAAAGGCCGAGCCAAAGGGCACGGTGTTGGGGTCTTTTAACGAGCCCAATACTGAGAACACCAACTCGCTGACATCCACCTCGGTGGTGTGCGCCGGGCGCGGGCTAATCTGCGCTTCGGGCAGCGGCTTTTTGGCATGCTCGCGAACGAAATAACCCGAGCGCGCCCGCGCCTGAATCAGGCCACGGTCTTCCAGCAGGTAATAGGCCTGGAACACCGTTGATGGGCTCACCCCGTAGGTGCGGCTGGCATGCCGAACTGACGGCACTTTTTCCCCGGCCGCCAACACGCCGGTGCGGATCAGCTCAGCAATTTCATCAGCGAATTTTTCGTAGCGTTTCATCTTGTCCTGCATAACCACGGGCGAATGCGCAGCGACATACTCTACGGGCAGTTGCACAGTCATGCGAAGGACCTCGGTGTTTGGGCGTGTGGGCTTTGCCCACCCGGGCATACACGCTTAAATCGCTTGGTGCGCGCAGCACGCCCTACGGGACCTGCGTTTGCGCCTGGAGGGTGTGCTGTGCGCACCATCGGTACGGTCAGCGGTTAACGGGCGAAACAAAAGTGCTGACACCGGTTACGCGGTTCTCCGGCGCGCCCACTTCATGCACTTCAAAGCCAACCCGTTGCGAGGTGCTGTTTAGGCGCGGCGCGGTCAGCACCACACTCAAGGGCACATCGGTAATTTCCCCAGGTGCCAGTTTCACCGTGGTGTTGCCGCGCAGTTCAAACGGGCCGTCGTCGTTCAGCGCCAGTTCGTAGGTGCGGGTTTGCTGGGTTTTGTTGATCACTTTAAAGCTGTAGATGTTCTCGATTTGCCCGGCACTGTTTTCGCGGAATAGGCCACGGTCACGGGTGATATCCAGTGATAGCAGCGCCCGCGCATCCAAGGCCCAGATAAAGCTGCCGATCATCAGCAGCAACACGGCGGCGTAGCTGACCAAACGCGGGCGCAAAAAGCGGGTTTTGCCACCGGCCAGCGAGCGCTCCGAGCGATAGCCGACCAGGCCACGGGCGTAGCCCATTTTGTCCATCACCGTGTCGCAGGCATCGATACAGGCGCCGCAGCTGATGCAGTCCAGTTGCAGGCCGTCGCGAATGTCGATGCCGGTGGGGCAGACCTGCACGCACATCGTGCAATCAATGCAATCGCCCAGGCCGACGCTTTGCGGTGCTACGTCTTTACGCCGTGGGCCACGGCTTTCACCGCGGGCGGCGTCGTAGCTGACCAGCAGGGTGTCTTTGTCGAACATCACGCTTTGAAAGCGCGAGTACGGGCACATATGCAGACAGACCTTTTCCCGCAGCCAGCCAGCGTTCACGTAAGTGGCGGCGGTAAACAGCAGCAGCCAGGTAAAACTGCCGCTATCCAGGTTAAAGGTCAGCAGGCCGGCGGTGAGTTCACGCACCGGCACAAAGTAGCCAATAAAGCCGATGGCGGTGACCAGGCTCACGGCTAACCACAAGCCATGCTTGGCCGAGCGGCGCAGTACTTTGTTTAGCGACCAAGGCGCGGCATCTAACTTGATCCGTTGGCCACGATCACCCTCGGTGACCTTTTCCACCCACATAAACACCCAGGTCCACACGCTTTGTGGGCAGGTGTAGCCGCACCATACGCGGCCGGCGAATACGGTGATGGCGAACAAGCCAAAGGCGGCAATGATCAGCAGCGCCGAGAGCAGAATAAAATCTTGCGGCCAGAAGGTGGCGCCGAAAATATAAAAGCGCTGCCCGGACAAATCCCACAGCACCGCTTGGCGGCCTTCCCAGTTCAGCCAGGCTGTACCGAAGAAAATCGCAAACAGCAGCCCTGCACCGTACAGGCGCAGGTTGCGGAACAGGCCGGTGAACGCGCGGGTGTGGATCGGCCCACCGGCTTGTGCCGGAGTGAGGCGGAGCGGCTGGCGCGGATCAATGGTTTCGATGATCTTCGCGGGAATACGGTCAGTCATGGCGTTGGCCCCATCAGGCTCTAATTCTGTTGGGGGCATGATCGGCGTGTGGCTGATCTGGTAACAGACTCAGGTTTTGCTAAAAAAAGCGGATCAGATGGGGGTGGTTTATAAAAGCTGATGCGCACAGCACACCCTACAGGCGAGCACTCGTAGGG
>NZ_JBBNAH010000555.1:0-8663 GCF_037994325.1 Pseudomonas sp. | reverse complement strand
GGGCGAAACCCAGGCCGAAGTCGCGGGCGATTTCGCCGGACAGGCCGCGGCCCTTTAAATAGTCGACGGCCGCTTTGCGTGTTGGGTGGCTTTTCAGCGCCTGGCGGTAATAGTCGGCAGCTGCCGTTAGCAGTGGGTATAGCGGCGAATCGGTGGGCTGGCGTGGCTTGTGGTTGCCGCTGCGTCCGCCTTCCTCGCGCGGTACTTCCATGCCGGCGCTTTTCGCCAGGTCTTCCACGGCCTGGACGAAGTCCAGGTTGTCGTGGTCCATGATAAAACCCAGGGCGTTGCCGCCGGCGCCGCAGCCGAAGCAGTAGTAGAACTGCTTGTCGGGGCTGACGCTAAACGATGGGGTTTTCTCTTTGTGGAACGGGCAGCAGGCGCTGAAGTTTTTCCCGGTTTTCTTTAATTGCACGCGCGAGCTAACCACGTCGACGATGTCGGTGCGGTTGAGCAAGTCGTCAATAAAACCTTGGGGAATCAGCCCAGCCATGGCGCTCTCGAAGTCGGTCGAATCGTCGGCATTGCTGCCTCGATTTCAGGTGTTCGGAAAATGGGCAAAGCGCTTGTGCCTCGGCGCGTAGGCGGCGAGGAGGCCAATCATGCCAGAGATAACCCTAGGCTCTACAGTCTAAGAATCCCCGGTTTGTGCGGATTTTTTTACCGCGAAAACGCGAAAAAGCGAGGCTTATCGCCACTGCCTAAGCAGTGTTGATAACTTCGCTAATGCGTTTGAAGCGTTTTGTGCTATCGGTTTTGCCGGCAACCCGGCTTGCGCCGGGCGTGGCAGAACTGGCGGCGAACGTCTGTGTATTAGTACAGACGAACGGCGCGGCGCTGTTCGCGCTGCACTTTCTTGGCGTGGCGCTTAACTGCGGCTGCAGCTTTGCGTTTACGCTCGGAAGTTGGTTTCTCGTAGAACTCGCGGCTGCGAACTTCAGCCAGAACACCGGCTTTTTCACAGGAGCGTTTGAAGCGACGCAGAGCTACGTCGAAGGGTTCGTTCTCTTTAACTTTGACGGCTGGCATCCAGAGCTACCTTCATTCATTACCGGGGTAGACGTACTCGTTGCAAAATTGAGCTGGAGGACGTCGGGTTTTTAAGGGTTGCGGATGTTAACGCCTCATTGCCCGGAATGCAAAGCCTCTGATCGAAAACCGCTAGTCGGGCTTACGGACGGCGATTATCATGCGCGCCTTCGAAATTGCCCAGTCTGAAGGGAACCACCCATGCTCGTGCTGGGATTAGAAACCTCCTGCGATGAAACCGGCGTTGCTTTATACGACAGCGAGCGCGGCTTGCTGGGCGACGCATTGTTTAGCCAGATCGACCTGCATAAGGCCTACGGCGGTGTAGTACCGGAGCTGGCCTCGCGCGACCACGTCAAGCGCATGTTGCCGCTGATTCGCGAGGTGCTGGAGCAGGCCGGCTGCACCGCGCAGGATATCGACGGCATCGCCTATACCGCGGGTCCTGGCCTGGTTGGTGCCTTGCTGGTCGGTGCTTCCTGCGCCCAGGCGCTGGCCTTTGCCTGGGACGTTCCTGCGCTCGGCGTGCACCATATGGAAGGCCATTTGTTGGCGCCCATGTTGGAAGAAACCCCGCCGCAATTTCCTTTTGTTGCCCTGCTGGTTTCCGGCGGCCACACCCAACTTGTGCGGGTCGATGGCATCGGCAAATACCAATTGCTCGGCGAATCGCTGGACGATGCTGCCGGCGAAGCCTTCGATAAAACGGCGAAATTGATCGGTCTTGGCTATCCAGGTGGTCCTGAAATCGCCCGTTTGGCCCTGAACGGCGTAGAAAAACGCTTTGTATTTCCCCGACCAATGACCGATCGCCCTGGCCTGGATTTCAGCTTTAGCGGCCTGAAAACCTTCGCCCTCAACACCTGGCTACAGTGCCGCGACACTGGCGACGACGGTGAACAAACCCGTTGCGACATCGCCCTGGCCTTCCAGACGGCCGTGGTCGAGACTCTGACTATCAAGTGCCGCCGCGCTCTCAAGCAGACTGGCCTTAACCGTTTGGTAATCGCCGGCGGCGTCAGTGCCAATCAGGCGCTACGGCGTTCGTTGGAAAAGATGCTCGGTGAGCTCAAGGGCAATGTGTTTTACGCCCGCCCAGCGTTCTGTACCGACAATGGCGCGATGATCGCCTACGCCGGTTGCCAGCGCCTGCAGGCCGGTCAGCATGAAGGGCCGGAAATCTCGGTGCAGGCACGTTGGCCAATGGAACAACTGCCGGCGATTTGAGTGCTAAAAATGCCGTTCGCGCCCAGCCAGCAGGTCGCGTAGATTGCTGCGGTGACGCCAAACAATCAGGCCGGTCAGCACGCACATCGGCAGCAGGGCGCCAGGTTGTTGCCAGGCCAGTAACGGTAGAGTCAGCGGGGTGGCAATCAGGGCGGCCAGTGAGCTGGTCCGGGTCAGCCAAAAGGTCAGCCCCCAGCCGGCAACTGCCAGCAAAGCGGCCGGCGGATAGAGCCCCAAGAGCATGCCTGCGGCTGTGGCGACACCCTTGCCACCGCGAAAGTTGAAGTACAGCGGATAGAGATGCCCGACCACGGCGGCCAGGCCAACCCAGGCTTGTTGCTGGACGGTAAAGCCCAGGGCGTAGGCCAGCAGTACCGGTAACAGGCCTTTGAGCAAGTCGCCGAACAGGGTCAGAATGGCCAGCTTTTTACCGGCCACCCGCAGCATGTTGGTGGCGCCGGGATTGCCGGAGCCGGCAGCACGTGGGTCGGGACGGCCAGCCAAGCGGCTGAGCAGGATGGCAAAGGACAGCGAGCCGAGCAGGTAGGCGAGGATCGCCAGTAACCAAAACATGGTATCCATCCGGGGCGAGAGAGCCCCGATTCTAACGGGGCACAGCGCCCTTGTCGTGCGACGGAGCAGCGTGCTTGGACAGAGTGTTTATCGAAGGTCTGGAAGTCGACACCGTAATTGGTGCCTATGACTGGGAGCGTGACATTCGCCAGTGCCTGCGCCTGGACCTGAGCTTTGCCTGGGACAACCGCCCGGCCGCGGCCGGCGATGACCTGACCAAGGCACTAGACTACGCCGCCGTCTCCAGCCGCATTCAAGCGTTTGCCGAACAGGCCCAATTCCAACTGGTGGAAACCTTCGCCGAGCGTCTGGCCGAGATGCTGATGAACGAATTCCAGATTCCCGGCTTGCGCCTGAAACTGACCAAGCCCGGCGCCGTTCCCGCTGCCATTGGCGGTGTGGGTGTGGAGATCCAGCGCGGATGTCTCTGACCCCGATCCTGCTGGGCCTCGGTAGCAACGTCGAGCGCGAAGCGCACCTGACCGCCGGCCTTGAGGCCTTGGCGCAATTTCTTCACAACATTGAGTGTTCGCCGGTGTTTGAAAGTGCGCCGGTGGGCATCAAGAGCGGGCCGTTCTTCAACTTTGTGCTGCTAGCCGAGACCGATCTGTCGCTGCATGAGCTGGATCGCCGCCTCAAGCATATCGAAGCCGACAACGGCCGTTATGCCCCGAACCGCAAAGGCTTGCCGTTGGATATTGATGTGCTCACCTACGGCGATCAGGTTGGCGATTTCGACGGGCTGATACTGCCGCGCGCCGAAATTCTCAAAAATGCGTTTGTGTTGTGGCCGTTGGCGCTGCTGGTGCCAGAGCGCCTGCACCCAAGTGTGCGCAAGCCCTATGCCGAGCTGTGGCGCGATGCGCAAATTGATCAGGTGTTGGCGCCGGTTCCCTTTCAATGGCGCGGGCAACAGCTCACGCCGTAGGGGTGTGCCGGTCAGCGCATCCTACGTGGCGTCTTTCTTGTAAGCCTGTAGCGCTTTTAAGCGCTCGCGCTTGATCGCCTCGCCCAACTCCGGGCCTTTAAAACCTTGCTCAAGCAACGGCTGCGTCGTCACCGCTCGCGCCGCTTCGGCCGCGCCACGCAAATAAGCGGCTTGCGGGTAGTCGCGCTGCTCGAGCCCTAAGCGCCCACGCGCGTCCATTTCGCAGGCGGCGATAAATTCTTCAAAGCGCTGCGGACGGCGGTAGATATCAAAGCTCTGCAGCAGCTCCAGCAAGGTCGAGGCTTTTAGCTCCAAGGCGCGATGACTGTGGGTGTGATATTCGCCGACCAGCACTGCCAGTTCCTGGCAATCGCGCGGCGCTTTGCAGCGTTCGTTGACTGCCTTGATCAGCGCGATACCGCGATGTTCGTGGGCGATATGCCGCGGCCATTCTTCCGGCGGCGTCAGGCCTTTACCCAGGTCGTGGAGCAGGCACGCCCAGCGCACGGTCAGCGGTTGTTTATGCTCGGCGCATTGGCGCAAAACGCTCAGTACGTGAGCGCCAGTATCAATCTCGGGGTGATGGGCTTCGGGCTGCGGCACGCCAAACAGGGCGTCGATTTCCGGCAGCATGGCCTTCAGGGCGCCGCAGTCGCGCAGCACTTGGATAAACACGTCCGGGCGTTCTTCCATCAGCGCGCGGGAAATTTCCTTCCAACTGCGCTCAGGGGTAAGGGCCGACAGTTCGCCAGACTCACTGAGCTCACGCATCAGTGTCAGGGTTTCATCGGCCACGCTAAAGCCCAGCGGCGCGTAGCGTGCGGCAAAGCGCGCCACCCGCAGCACCCGCAAGGGGTCTTCGGCAAAAGCGGGGGAAACATGGCGCAGCAGGCGTGCGTTAAGGTCTTTCTGCCCGCCGTAGGGGTCGATCACCTGGCCCTGCTCGTCTTCGGCCATGGCATTGATGGTCAGGTCACGGCGGGTAAGGTCTTCTTCGATGGTGACCTCGGGGCTGGCGTAAAAAGTAAAGCCGCCATAGCCGCGCCCGCTTTTGCGTTCGGTGCGGGCAAGGGCGTATTCCTCTTGGGTTTTCGGGTGCAGAAATACCGGAAAGTCATCACCTACCGGGCGAAAACCCTTGGCCAGCATTTCTTCCGCGCTGGCGCCGACTACCAGCCAGTCAATATCAGTGACAGCGCGCCCGAGCAGGCGATCGCGCACCGCGCCGCCAACCTTGTAAATCTGCATGAAAAACCCTCCGTTAGCGCCACAGCATACCTGCTGAAGCGCTTATGGCCAGGCTTAGCGGCTGACGGGAATCTGCTGTAGCAAGGTGACCACCGCTGCGTGCAGCAACTCATCGCGTTGCCAGGAAGGGCTCAAGGTGGTGGTGATCAAGCCTTGCCAGAGCGTTTTGTCGGCGCGGTCGCTAACCCGCAGGCGCAGGGTGATGTTTTCATCCTGAAAGCGATGCACGGCCAGGTAACTACCGAGAGGATTGTTCGGCGGGTTGTCGACGCGAAATTCCACGGGCGTTTCGTTGAGGGTCAGCGAATACGCCACGCGCAAATCGGCTTTTTTGCCTTCGCGGTAACCGTGGTTAAGCAGGCCTTGGCGCAGGCTGGCGTCGACCTTGGCGTAGTCGGTGGTGGGCGGCAATTGGCCGTCGGTGTTGGTGCTGGGCGGGAGCATTTCAAAACTGTGGCGAGTGCCCAGCGACGGCGTGGCGGTTTGTACCACCAGCACTTGCGGTGATGGGCTGGCACAGCCGGCGAGCAACAGACAGACGAAGAGAACACGTAGAACAGGCATAAACGACAAGCTCCGCTGAGGATGCAACATGCTCAACGCAAGCTTGCCGCGGGTCAACCCGTCGAACGTGTGGTCCTCAGATCGGTGGAATGACCAAGTCCAGCCTGGGGTATTCGCTGTTCTCACCTTCGCCACGGGGCGGCACATGGTGGGTCTGAATCACCTGCTCGCCGCGCACGGTTTCCAGGTGGATATCGAAACCCCATAAGCGGTGCAGGTGTTTGAGCACCTCTTCGGTCGACTCGCCCAAGGGTTTGCGGTCGTGTTGTTGGTGGCGCAGGGTTAGTGAGCGATCGCCACGGCGATTGATGCTGTAGATCTGAATATTGGGCTCGCGGTTGCCCAGGTTGTACTGCGCCGCCAGGGTTTCGCGAATTGCCTGGTAGCCGGGTTCGTCGTGAATAGCTGGCACCACCAGTTCATCTTTTTGGTCGTCGTCCATCACGCTAAACAGCTTCAAGTCACGGATCACTTTCGGCGACAGGTACTGCAGGATAAAACTCTCATCCTTGAAGCTTTTCATGGCGAATTTAACCGTGCTCAGCCAGTCGCTGCCGGCTATATCCGGGAACCAGCGTTTGTCCTCTTCGGTGGGTTCCTCGCACATGCGGCGAATGTCGCGGTACATGGCAAAGCCCAGGGTGTAGGGGTTAATGCCGCTGTAGTAGGGGCTGTCGAACGGCGGTTGGTAGATCACGCTGGTGTGCGATTGCAGGAACTCCATCATAAAGCCGTCGGTGACCAGGCCTTCGTCGTACAGGTCGTTCATTAGCGTGTAGTGCCAGAAGGTGGCCCAGCCTTCGTTCATCACCTGCGTCTGGCGCTGGGGGTAAAAGTACTGGGCGATTTTGCGCACGATACGCACCACTTCGCGCTGCCAAGGCTCGAGCAGCGGCGCGTGTTTCTCCAAGAAGTAGAGGATGTTTTCCTGCGGCTCGGCGGGAAAGCGCCCGGCGTCTTTCTCATTGCCCTTGTCGGCCCCTTTGGGAATGGTGCGCCACAGGTCATTGATCTGCCGTTGCAGGTGTTCTTCGCGCTCTTTTTGCCGTTGACGTTCTTCTTCGGCGGAAATCGGGTAGGGGCGTTTGTAGCGGTCGACGCCGTAGTTCATCAGTGCATGGCAGGAGTCGAGCAGGTCTTCCACCGCGTCGATGCCGTAACGCTCTTCGCATTGCATGATGTACTGCTTGGCGAACACCAGGTAATCGATGATTGAGCTGGCGTCGGTCCAGGTGCGGAACAGGTAGTTGCCCTTGAAAAAGCTGTTGTGCCCATAGCAGGCATGGGCCACCACCAGCGCTTGCATGCAGATGGTGTTTTCTTCCATCAGGTAGGCAATGCACGGGTCGGAATTGATCACGATCTCGTAGGCCAGGCCCATCTGCCCACGGCTGTAGGATTTCTCGGTGCTGAGAAAGTGTTTGCCGTAGGACCAGTGGTGATAACCCAGGGGCATACCCACCGACGCGTAGGCATCCATCATCTGCTCGGCGGTGATCACTTCAATCTGATTGGGATAGGTGTCCAGCGCATAGCCTTCGGCGATTCGCGCAATTTCTTTGTCGTAGGCGCGAATTAGCTCAAAGGTCCACTCGGAACCGGTGGAAATGGGCTGACGTTTTTCCTTTTCTCGAGCGCTCATGGCAACACCTCAGGTAACGAGTCGGCGCTGAAACAGTTCGCGGAACACCGGGTAAATATCACCCGCGGACACCAGTTGCTGCTGGGCGAAGGTGTCGGCAAAGGCTTCGCCCACCTGTTCATATTCGAACCACAACGCCTGGTGCTCGCGCGGGGTGATTTCCACATAGGTGAAGTACTGCACCAGCGGCATGATTTGCTTCATCAGAATGTCGCGGCAAATCGGTGAATCGTCGTTCCAGTTATCGCCGTCGGAGGCCTGGGCGGCGTAGATATTCCACTCGCTGGTGGGATAGCGCGCTTCCATCACCTCCTGCATCAGCTTGAGGGCGCTGGAAACAATGGTGCCGCCGGTTTCGCGGGAATAGAAAAACTCTTCTTCGTCCACTTCCCGGGCGCTGGTGTGGTGGCGGATAAACACCACCTCGATCTTTTCGTAGTTCCGCTTGAGGAACAGGTACAGCAGGATAAAAAAGCGCTTGGCGATATCCTTGGTGGCCTGGGTCATGGAGCCAGACACGTCCATTAGGCAAAACATCACGGCCTTGGAACTGGGGTTGGGCTGCTTGACCAGCAGGTTGTATTTCAGGTCGAAGGTATCGAGAAACGGCACGCGCTTGATCCGTGCACGTAGCAGGACTATTTCGGCTTCTATGGCCTGAATGTCGGCGAAGTTGTCAGGTTCTTCGAGCTTTAGTCGGTCCAGCTCAGCAATGGCCAAATGCAGCTTGCTGCGGCTGCTGCCCGATAGCGCGATGCGCCGGGCATGGGACGCGCGCAGTGTGCGCACGATGTTAATGCGAGAAGGGTTGCCGTCATTGCTGACCCCGGCGCGCACAGTTTTAAAGGTGTCGGTGCCGGTCAGTTGGCGTTTTACCAGGTTGGGCAGTTCGAGGTCTTCGAACATAAAGTCGAGAAATTCTTCCTGGGTAATCTGGAAAGAAAACTCGTCCATGCCCTCGCCGGAGTTGCTGGCTTTGCCTGAGCCTTTACCGCCGCCCCCGCCTTGCGGGCGAGGGATGCGCTCGCCGGTGGTGAACTCTTTATTGCCGGGGTGAACCTGGGTTTGCTTGCCGCCACGGCCGTGATGCAACAGCGGTTCGTCGATGTCGCGCCCCGGAATGCTGATCTGCTCGCCGTGTTCCATATCGGTAATGGAGCGGCGGCTGACGGCTTCTTCCACCGCCTTTTTAATGTGGTCACGGTAACGTCGCAGGAACCGCTGACGGTTTACCGTGCTTTTGTTCTTGCCGTTGAGACGGCGGTCGATCACATAGCTCATGGACGCTCCTTAGAGCTGCCGGGGGGGCTACTGCGCTTCGGCGATGCGTCGTTGAAAAGCGGCTCGGACTGCTCATTTACTCGATGTAAACTCCGCGTCCTCGCCTCTTTTCGCCTAGCCTCTCCTTCGCTCGCTACGCCCCGACTGTTAGCTCAGACGGCCTGCATGCGC
>NZ_JBBNAH010000554.1:0-1626 GCF_037994325.1 Pseudomonas sp. | reverse complement strand
CTGCACTTCATCGTCGGTCACAAAACCGCTGCCAGACACGCCAGCGCGCAGTTGGCCGATGAGCATTTCCTGCTCAAGCATCTGACGGAATTGCAGACGGGTATGACCCATCTGGCGGATAACCTGGTCGAAGCGATCAGAGTTGAATTTGCCGTCCACCTGGAACTCAGGCGTATTCAGAATCAACTGATCCAGAGCCGGTTGAGAAAACGCGAAATGGGCGTCTTTGGTGCTTTGCAGCAGCAGCTTGCGTTCGATCAAACCTTTCAAGGCCGCTTCGCGCAGCAGTTTGTCGTCCAGCAAGGATGCGTCGAAATCTTTACCCAGGCGCTGCATCAACTGACGGCGTTGGGCTTCCATTGCCTGGCTGAGTTCGTTCTGGCTGACCTCTTCACCGTTGACCTTGGCAGCCTGTTGCTTGGTGCTTTGCGAGGTGAAGATAGCCTCGATACCAGTGAATGCCATCAAGGCAACAATGACACCGATAATGGTCTTGGCAATCCAGCCTTGTGAATTGTCCCTGATGTTTTGCAGCATGCGTCCCCCAGAAACGACCGTACTGAAATAAGCGGCCGTGGAGCGTGGGTAGAATCCGGATAGAAGAAAGGCGCATCCGAGGATGCGCCTTCTCGTAGCTGGCGGGGCGGACAAGGTTCCTGTGGAACCTCTTTGAACGTTGGACCAGTAAACTAACCGACCCTGCTCTACCGCCACGCGACTCGATCAATGTTGAAGCTGATCGAGGTGGGCAAAACCCGGAAGACGCTTAGTTAACGGCGTCTTTCAGTGCTTTACCAGCTTTGAAGCCTGGGATCTTAGCAGCAGCGATGCTGATCGGGTTGCCAGTTTGTGGGTTACGACCAGTACGAGCAGCACGCTCTTTAACAGCGAAAGTACCGAAACCTACCAGTACAACCGAATCACCAGCCTTGAGAGCGCCAGTTACGGATTCGATTACTGCGTCCAGCGCACGGCCAGCTACAGCTTTCGGGATATCAGCAGATGCAGCGATAGCATCAATCAGTTCCGACTTGTTCACTCTAAGTCCCCTTATTCCTGTTTGAGTTTATTTCTTAATTTTTGGGTGAAAGCAAAAACGGTGCTGGAAGGCCATTTGGCACAAGAAGAGCCGCTTTATAACAAGGGCTCTAAAAATGTGTCAAGGAAGCCCCCCGGCTAATGCGTGCTAATTCGCTCCTTGGAATCAGTCTCGCGCTTGTCATCCTTTGCAACCATCTCCGGAGCCGCATCGGGCAAGGGCTCCGGGGCGTATTGCAGCGCAATTTGCAGGACCTCGTCAATCCATTTAACCGGTTTAATCTGCAGGTCAGCCTTAATATTCTCCGGAATCTCTTTCAGATCACGAACGTTCTCTTCGGGAATAATCACGATCTTGATTCCACCGCGATGAGCCGCTAGCAACTTTTCTTTGAGCCCCCCGATAGCCAAAACTTGGCCACGCAGAGTGATTTCGCCGGTCATTGCCACATCAGCGCGCACCGGAATCTGAGTAAGGGCTGAAACCAGCGCCGTACACATGCCAACGCCCGCGCTGGGGCCATCTTTGGGCGTTGCCCCTTCCGGCATATGGATATGGATGTCGCGCTTCTCATGGAAGTCCAGAGC
>NZ_JBBNAH010000553.1:0-2759 GCF_037994325.1 Pseudomonas sp. | reverse complement strand
GGGTAGAAGCCGCGCGGTGGTTGGTTCCAACCCTGGTAAATGGGTGGGCGGCGATGCGGTTGCGGGGCGTAGTAACGCGGTGGCGGTGGCGGCGCGTAATACCGCGGGGCCGGCACGTAGTAACGTGGCGCGGAATACACCTCATAGCGCTGTACGCTGTAGCCATTGCCGTAGGGCGAACCGTAGGCCGGTACGCCATAACCACCGCGGCTATAGCTGCGGTCGTAATTGTCGTCGAAGTCGTAACCCACACAACCCGCTAAGAACAGGCTGATAAAGCCGAGCAGCAGGGTTCGGTAAAACGTCATGGCAGCCTCCTGAGACCGCACGGGAACCGAGGGGCGAATGCCGCTCAGCGAGTGTTCCCAAGTCTTGGACAGCGCCAACGTCTAGCGGCTTGCTGTAGGGCGATGCTTATTCCATTGCCAGTTATTTCAGCTTTGCACCAAAGCGCAGCGCACCTCCACTGCGCGCCTTATTTTCGCGCACGGGCGCTATCACCTAATTCAATGGATTACCCGCCAACCCTAGTAAACCGGGCCCTGAGCAAGTTGGCACGGCTCTGGCTATAGCCCTGCTGTGCAGGATTAACCCAGGCCAACGCCCAGGTACGCGGCACCACAATTTGCAATGGATGACTAGGGTTCCGGCTAGCGCTTAAAACGCTCAGTGACTGGTCCGAGAGTTATCGACCTCCAGTGAGGTTACACGGCGGGACAAAAGCCCGGGAGACGAACGCCAAGCCGCGTTGCGCCTGCCCGCTTTTTCTCGAACTGGAGGTTTTATTTATGCGCTGCCCTTCACTTAAGCCCCGCTTTCTCGCTCTCGCGTTTACTGGCCTTGCGGCCGCCCTCAGTTTCAGTGCCCAAGCCGCTGCAAAAGAAAAATTCTCCGTTTGCTGGACCCTCTACGCCGGCTGGATGCCGTGGGAATACGCGGCCGCCGAAGGCATCGTTGATAAGTGGGCGAAGAAGTACAACATCGCCATCGACGTGGTGCAGCTCAACGACTACGTCGAATCGATCAACCAATACACCGCCGGCCAATTCGATGGCTGCACCATGACCAATATGGACGCGCTGACCATTCCGGCCGCTGGCGGCGTCGACTCCACTGCCCTGGTGGTCAGCGACTTCTCCAACGGTAACGACGGCATCGTACTTAAAGGCAAGGGCAAAACCCTGGCCGACCTCAAGGGCCAGCCGGTCAATCTGGTTGAGCTGTCGGTGTCCCACTACCTGCTGGCGCGTGGCCTGGAAACAGTCGGCCTGAGCGAAAAAGACCTCAGCGTGGTGAACACCTCCGACGCCGATATCGCCGCCGCCTTCAACACCAGCGAGGTCAATTCGGTGGTGACCTGGAACCCCATGCTGGCGGAAATCAAAGCCCTGCCCGATACCACCGAAGTGTTCAACTCCAGCCAGATTCCTGGCGAGATCATGGACATGATGGTGGTCAACACCGCCACGCTGAAAGACAACCCCGCCCTGGGCAAAGCCTTGACCGGCGCCTGGTTTGAAATCATGGAACTGATGGCAACCGACAGCCCGCGCGCCACCGCCGCCCTGGAACATATGGCCAAGGCCTCGGGCACCGACCTCGCCGGTTTCAAAGCACAACTGGCGACCACCAAGCTGTTCTACACCGCCAAAGACGCCCTCACCTTCGCCACCAGCCCACAACTGCCGGAAACCATGAACAAGGTCGCCAGCTTCTCCTTTGCCCACGGCCTACTCGGCGAAGGCGCGAAAGATGCCGGCGCGGTGGGCATCAGCTTCGCCAATGACGTGGTCACCGGCGACAAGGGCAACATCAAACTGCGCTTCGACCCGAGTTATGTGCAGATGGCGGCGGATGGCACGTTGTAACCATGGTCCCGCGGACCTTCGTAGGTTGGGTTGAGCGACGCGAAGCCCAACAAGGAGCCCAACGGGCTCCGCTTGTAGATACCTGGACGACCGATACGCGCCGTCCTGCGGACGGCCTGTTGGGCTTCGCCTTTGGCTCAACCCAACCTACGTCAGACGGTACAAGACTTTGAGACTAATCAATCGCCACCCCGACGGTGCCGGCCGCCTGCTGCTAATCCTGCTGCCGTTCGCGCTGTTGCTGTTCGCCTACTTCACCGGCTCGTCGGCGCGGTTGGCGGACAACCCTAACGACAAGCTGCTACCCAGCGCGGTGCAAATGACCGACGCGGTCAAGCGCATGGCGTTTGAGCAAGACAAACGCAGCGGCGGCTACCTGCTCTGGCAAGACACCGCGTCCAGCCTGCAACGCCTCGGTATGGGCCTGGGTATCGCGGCGGCGTTGGGCCTGTGTCTGGGCATCGCCGCCGGCACCTTGCCGCTGTTTGGCGCGCCGTTGTCGCCGTTGCTTACGGTGCTGTCGATGGTGCCGCCGTTAGCCATTCTGCCGATTCTGTTTATCGTGTTTGGCCTGGGTGAGCTGTCGAAAGTCATGCTGATCGTCATCGGTATCACCCCGGTGCTGGCCCGCGACCTGGAACAACGGGCGCGGGAAATTCCGCCAGAGCTGCTGATTAAAGCGCAGACCTTGGGCGCCTCGACGTGGACGCTGATCGTGCGGGTGATCCTGCCGCAACTGCTGCCGCGCCTGCTGATCGCCCTGCGCCTGGTGCTCGGCTCGGCCTGGCTGTTCCTTATCGCCGCAGAAGCCATCGCCTCCACCGATGGCCTCGGCTACCGCATCTTCCTCGTGCGTCGCTACATGGCGATGGACGTTATCCTGCCCTACGT
>NZ_JBBNAH010000552.1:0-4588 GCF_037994325.1 Pseudomonas sp. | reverse complement strand
GCGAAGGTGTTTGCGCCGCCGAAAATCATGCGAAACAAATCCAGCGGTTTAGCACTGCGTTCGCTGTCGGGGATCTGCTCGACCCCGAAGGTTTCGATCCGCGTTAGTGCGTGTTCGTTATTGTTGTTTTGCATAGTCGTTCCCCTCCCCGGGAAAGCGGTTGCATCGCTAGGCTTTAACTCTGTTTTTTTAATTGTGGTTACAGCGGCGCTTACATCGGCACAGCAGACAAATGCTCATGGCAGGCCAACCAGCGGCCGGCTTCCACCTGGCGAAACACAATGGTTTCACGCTCGTAGCTGGTGATCTCGTCGCCTTGCACCCGCAGTTGGGTGCGCACGTCGTGGACAAAAATCGCCACATCGCCCTGCAGGCTGACGAACTGTTTGCTGGAGGTGCATTCCAGCACCTCAAAGCCATCGGCCAACCAACCGGCCCACACCTTCTCGTAAGCCGCGCGGCTGAGCAGCGGCTCCGGCAGGGTGTGGAAAACAAAGCTGGCATCGTCGCTAAAGGCGGCGAAGTAGGCGGCGGTATCGGTGCGGGCAAAGGCGGCGACTAAACGTTCCGCCGCGTTCAGCACTTGCTGTTCTTTCAGGGCGCCACTCATTTGTGGCTCACTCATTTGTGAGAAACCCCTGGCAGGACACAGAGCATTTCGTACAACAGGTTGGCGCCCAGCAGCGAGGTGTTGCCGGTGGTGTCGTAGGGCGGGGAAACTTCCACAACGTCACAACCAATCAACTCCAGGCCTTGGCAGCCGCGAATAATTTCGATGGCTTGAATGGTGGTCAGGCCGCCGATTTCCGGGGTGCCAGTGCCAGGTGCCCAGGCCGGGTCGATGCCGTCGATATCAAAACTCAGGTACACCGGACCGCCGCCGACTTTCTCGCGAACTTCGGCCATCAGCGGGGTGAGGGATTTGTGCCAGCACTCTTCGGCCTGCACCACACGAAAGCCCTGGCGGCGGCACCAATTGAAGTCTTCAGCGGTGTAACCCTGGGCGCGCAAACCAATCTGTACCACGCGGTCGCAGTCCAGCAGGCCTTCTTCCACGGCGCGGCGGAAGGTGGTGCCATGGGCGATTTTTTCGCCAAACATATGGTCGTTTACATCGGCATGGGCATCGATATGCACCAGGCCGATCTTGCCGTGCTTTTTATGCAGGGCCCGCAGAATCGGCAGGGTGATGGTGTGATCGCCACCCAGGGTCAGCGGCAAGATGCCGTGGCCAATGATCTTGTCGTAGCTCTCTTCAATAATGCGCACGGCATCGAGCAGGTTGAAGGTGTTGATCGCCACGTCGCCGATATCGGCCACATTCAGCGAGTCAAACGGCGCGGCGCCGGTGGCCATGTTGTAGGGGCGAATCATCACCGACTCGGCGCGGATTTCGCGTGGGCCGAAGCGGGTGCCGGAGCGTAGGGAGGTGCCGATGTCCAATGGCACGCCAACAAAGCCAGCGTCCAGGGCATCGAGTTCAGCGTCGGTTTGAATATGCGGCAAGCGCATCATGGTGGCGATGCCGCCAAAGCGCGGCATTTCGTTACCGCCCAGGGGTTGATGAAGCTTTTTGTCCACGGGGTGGCCTCACGGTTTTTATGGTTTTAGTAGTGGCGCCGATTCTGCGCAGGGCCGTGCAGGAGAGAAAATCCGGGGCGGGCAAATACTTAGTTCAGAGATTTCTAAACTATTGGGGTGTAGGTAGACTTCAAGCAATTGCCTCTCCCGCTTGCGGGAGAGGGGAGCAGAGCAGCGGCGTCCCACGGTCAGCTCCCTCGCCCCTCCGGGGAGAGTGTTGGGGTGAGGGGCTGCGGTGAACGACGGTGTTTGGCCTGGCCCTCACCCCCGGCCCCTCTCCCCTGTCCGGGCGACCGCAAGCAGGAGAGGGGAGCAGAGCATTTGAGTTTGTTTGGAGTTTGTTTTGAGCCAAGTCCTTCCCGACCTAAAACTGCTGCGCATTTTCGTCAGTGTGGTGCGCCACCAGGGTTTTGCTGCGGCGCAGCAAGAGCTCAATCTGTCGACCTCGGCCATCAGCACTTATATGAGCCAGCTCGAAGGCCAGCTCGGCTTAAGCCTGTGCCACCGCGGCCGTGGCGGTTTCAGCCTGACCAGCAAGGGCGAGCTGTTTTTCCAGGAAACCCTGCGCTTGCTCGGCGAAATGGAAGGCTTCGAGCGTTATGCCGCTGCCCTTAAAGGCGAGCTGCGCGGCACCCTGAATCTGGGGGTGATCGATTCCACCGTGAGCGACCGCGCCTTGCCGTTCGCTGAGGTAATCGGCACCTACAGCGAAGAACACCCGGCGGTGCATTTGCACTTGTCAGTACTGAGCCCCTACGAGCTGCAACTGGGTGTGTTGGAAAACCGTCTGGACTTGGCCATCGGTTCCTTTTCCACGCGCATGAATGGCTTGCTCTACCAAGCGCTGTACCGCGAACAACACTGGCTGTATTGCAGCGACCGCCACCCGCTGTTTGCCGAGCGGCGTATTCCGCCGGAGTTGATTACCCAGCAACGCATGGTCGGGCGCAGTTATTGGAGCCAGGCCGAGCTGGCGCGCCATGGTTTTAAACACAGCGCCGCGACCGTGGAAAGTATGGAGGCGCAGCTGATTCTAGTACTCTCCGGCGCCTTTATCGGCTACCTCCCTGAGCATTACGCGCAATCCTGGGTCGACCAGAAGCGTCTCCGGCCCTTGCTGCCGACCACCTTTGGTTACCAGGCGCCGTTCTCCCTGACCTACCGCCGTGGCCGTTCTCGCGAGCCCTTGTTGCAAACCTTTCGCGATCTACTGAAAACCCAGTTAACCCAGCCGGCACGCACGCCTGGTGAATAATCAGCCTCTGTACTTAGGTGTTAGCCACTGCTGGCGGGTAGCCAGTGCTGTGCTACACCTAACCGTTATGAGCACGGAAGTTCGTATGCTCTTACCCAACACGGATTGAAACGATGCGCCAGAACCTGCCTGTCACACAGCGAGAAAGAACCTTCTCCGAGCATGAGCGGCTGATCTCCACCACTGACCTCAGCAGCAAGATCACCTACTGCAACGATGCCTTTGTCGAGCTCAGCGGTTTTACCCGCGAAGAGCTGATCGGCCAACCCCATAATTTGGTTCGCCACCCGGATATGCCGCCTGCCGTGTTTGGCCATATGTGGGACGTGCTCAAGCAGGGCAAACCCTGGATGGGGCTGGTAAAAAATCGCGCCAAGAATGGCGATTTCTATTGGGTTAGCGCGTACGTCACACCGGTTTACGAAAACGCCCGGATTGTTGGCTACGAGTCGGTACGTTCGGTGCCCACCCGCGAGCAGGTGGCGCGCGCCGATAAGCTCTACGCGCGCCTGCGCGCCGGTAAAGCGCCGGTGCCGTCACTGGAATACTGGACCCAGGATATCTTGCGTTCCTGGCCGGTGATTCTCGCCGCTTTGTGTGTAATTGCCGGCGACTTTTTGCTCGACGGCTGGTGGCGCCACTCGGCCACCTTGGTGTTGATGGGAGTGCTGGCCGCCTGGATGGTGGCGGCCAAACGTCAGGAGGTGCGCCACACCTTGGCCCAGCACCCCAAGGCCTTTACCAGTGAGCTGGTGTCCCTGACCTATTCAGACAAACGCGGCCCGCAAGGCTTGCTTGATCTGGCCATGATCAGCGAAGAAGCGCGCCTGCAAACCGCGCTGACGCGCCTGGAAGATGCCGGCGTTAACGTGAAATTGCGTGCAGCGCAGTCGTCGAAATTATCCAACTCCAGCGCCGAGCTATTGGAACAGCAGCGAAGCGAAACCGATCAATCGGCCACGGCTATCAACCAGATGGCGGCGACCATTCAGGAGGTTGCCCATAACGTCGCCAACACCGCTCATGCCGCTGAAGAGGCCGACCAGTTGGCCAAACAGGGTCGCGGCCTGGCCAACGACAGCCTCGGCGCGATGCAGCATATGGCCGACGCCGTGACTGAGATCGGCCAAGCGGTAAAAGATCTGGCCAACTCCACGCAGTCGATTGGCAGCGTCGCCGATGTAATCACCTCGATTGCCGAGCAGACCAACCTGCTGGCGCTTAACGCCGCCATTGAAGCGGCGCGTGCCGGCGAGCAGGGCAGAGGCTTTGCCGTGGTGGCCGACGAAGTGCGGTCGCTGGCCTCGCGCACACGTGAGTCCACCGAGCAGATTCACCAAATTATTTCCGCGCTGCGTAACGGCGCCGACCGCGCGGTGGCCACCGCCAGCAAAGGTGAAGATATTTCCCGCGAAAGCGTGCACAGCGTTGAAGCGGTGCGCGAGGCGTTGGATGGCATCAGTCAGGCCGTGACGCGTATCACCGGCATGAGCCAGCAAATGGCTACCGCCTCGGAAGAGCAAAGCCATGTGGCTGAAGATATCAGCCAGCAAATCACCCGTATTGCCCAACTCTCCGACCGCAGCGCCGGGCAAGCGCAGGAAGGCGTCGCCATCAGCCAGGACCTGGAAAATATGGCCGACTACCTGCACAGCCTGGCGGAGCGGTTTAACAAATAAACCGGCAACATATGGCCCCGTAGGGTGTGCTGCGCGCGCCGGCGGTTTGCGCGCATACCGCATTGGTGCGCAC
>NZ_JBBNAH010000551.1:0-12890 GCF_037994325.1 Pseudomonas sp. | reverse complement strand
TTTGTTGCACGCTCAAGGGGATGTTGACGTTACCACCACCTCGGCGATGCCAAGCACTTCAGCCTTCTCCAACACCTCGGCTTCACTTGCTTGGGCATCGGGCATTAGCAAGCTGTTCTCGGCGTCGCCATGGTGCAGCTCAATAAGATGGCGGATGGCATCGGCTTGGGTGAGCTGGGGCTGGTTGAGGTCGAGGGTGTGAGTGCGGGGTTGGGATTCGAAGCGGTAGTGGAGGGTGTAGTGGGGCATGGAGAAGCCTGCTCTGCGCTGATTAGGATAATAGGTTGACTGCGCAGTCAGGAAATTTGTTCAAAGCGGTTTGCTGCCCATCGACCAAACCGCGAAGTCAGCAGTGTTTGTTGACCCCTCTGTGGTCGGAAAAAAGGCTGCTGGTGTCAGCTGTGCATGTGGGCCAAATCCGCCATTCGCCCTCATGCAAGAGCATGGCCTGCGTTAGCGTTAGCAAACCCGTGAACCGGTGTCGTGAGTTTTTCCGCCGCAGTGAGTCTGCGCATGTAACACAGCGTATTGGCTGCTTGAACAATTCGGGATGTTGGGGAATACTGCGCGCACGACTCAACCCATGGCGGGCCGATTAAGTTCAGCTTCAGCCTAGGGTGAAAAAACCGGCCTAAAAGCCGGTTTTTTCGTTTCCAGGGATCAGGAATTGTGCGTACAGCTTTCTTTATTGACGGTTACAACCTCTATTACGGGGTGCTGCACGGCTCCGCTTATAAGTGGCTGGATCTTCCTGCCTTGCTGTCAGCGATCCTGACGGTTCAAGACCCAGAGGCCGAGCTCGCCTCTGTCAGCTACCACACCTCTCCAGTCATCGCTCGCCTTGCCACGCGCGGGCAAGCTTCCAATGACGCACAAAGCCGCTACATTCGCGCCTTACAGTCGAAGGGTGTGTCGATCATCCTCGGCTCGCATCGGCTTACCAAAAGTTACGCTCCCCGCTATGTAGAAGGGCTGCATGCCTCTCGGGCGGATCAGGTTTCGATTTGGCAGCTTGAGGAAAAAGAGACCGACGTCAACCTGGCCTTGGGTATGTATCGTTGCGCCTGTCGGTCTGAGGCGTTGCACATTGAGCAGATCGTTCTGGTTTCCGGCGACACAGATTTAGGTCCTGCTCTCGCCGCTATCCGTGCGGACTTTCCCCACATCCGTTTAGGCGTGATTCTTCCCCACCGCGAGCAGGCCGGGAAATTAGTGCGTGAGCCGCCAGGGTCGCTTAAGGCGCATGCCGACTGGGTACGTCGCTATCTCTCGGAAACGGAACTCGCCGCTTTTCAATTGCCCGGCAAAGTCCCATTGCCGAAAAAACCGGCCATCGTCGAACCAGACTACTGGTAGCGCGCAAAGCGTCGTACTAACCACGGCGCTTTAACAGCGCAATAAAAAACACCCCACCCAAGGCTGCGGTGGCGATGCCGATAGGCAAGTCTTCGGGGGCAATCAACGTGCGCGCGGCCACGTCCACCCAAAGCAGAAACAGGCCGCCGAGCAGGGCGCTGACCGGCAGCAAACGTCGGTGTTCGGCGCCGACCAAACGCCGGGCGATATGCGGCACCATCAGGCCGACAAACCCAATGGCGCCAGATAACGACACCAACACTCCGGTCAGCAGTGAGGTGCAGATAAACACCTGCACGCGCAGGCGTCGGCCGCTAAAGCCCAGGCTGATGGCGGTCTGCTCGCCGCTCATCAACGCATTCAGGCCGCGCGCCAGTACCAGCAACAGGCCGAGGCTAAACACCACGCACAGCGCTGGCAGCCAGATCACCGTCCAACGCGCTGCGCCCAGGCCGCCGAGCATCCAGAACACCACCGAACTGGTGGCGTGGTGGTCGCCGGTGTAGAGCAGCAGATTGACCAGCGCCATCAGCACAAACGACACCGCCACGCCGGCCAGCAGCAGGCGATCGCTCTCCAGTCGGCCCTCTCGCCGGGCCACCGCCAATACCAGCAACATGCTGGTGGCAGCACCGATAAAGGCGGCCAGGGGCAAGCTGAATACGCCGATAAATTCACCGAGATAGAGCACCACCAACACCGCACCCAGAGCGGCGCCGGAGCTGGTGCCGAGCAAGTGCGGATCGGCCAACGGGTTGCGCGTCACCGCCTGTAATGCCGTGCCGACTACCGCTAAACCCGCACCCACCAATGCGCCCAATACCACCCGCGGCGCACGTATCAGCCAGACGATATGTTCTTGGCCTGCCGTCCATTGCCCGCCAGTGTTCGCGCCCAACTGGCTGGCAACAATGCGCCACACCGTGGTCTGCGGTACGGCGGCCGGGCCGAAGGCGAGCGCGGCGATGGCCGAAACGAGCAGCGCGGCGCCCAGGCCCAGCAGCAAAAGGCGGTAATGCCCGGCCTGACGAATCGCCATCAGCGCGCCTCCAGGCTGAACAACGCCGGGTGCAGCGCGCTGGCCAGTTTTTCGATGGCCTGGGCGTTATCTACCGAGGGCGTGACTTCCAGGTACGAGAGCACGATAAAGCGCTGATTGCGGATGGCGCTTACCGCGTGCAAGGCCGGTTGCTGCAGCAGGTAGTCGCGCTTCTGCTGCCACGACAGCGGCCCATAGTCGACGATCACAATTACTTCGGGATCGCGCTCCACCACCGACTCCCAATTCACTTGAATCCAGCTGCCGGCCACATCGTCCATCACATTGCGCCCGCCAGCGCTGTCGATCAGGGCCTGGGGCATGCCCTGGCGGCCGGAGGTAAAGGGCCGATCTTCGCCGCTGTCGTAGAGGAACACGCGGGGCCGATCGGCGTTGTTAGCCAGCTTGCTGCGCACCCGGTCGATGCGCCGACGCAGGCCATCGACCAACGCATTCGCGCGCGCTTCAACCGAGAAAATGCGCCCCAGGTTCAGCAGGTCGCGGTACAGGTCATCCAAGCTGGCGCGCTGCTGCGGGTTGACCCAGGCGCAGGATTCACTCAGCTCATAAACGTTGATGGCAAAGGGCGCCAACGTCTCTGGCGTCACCGGCCCGCCGACCTGCATACCGTAGTTCCAGCCGGCGAAATACAGGTCGGCATCGGCCGCTAACAAGGTTTCCACCGAGGGGTAGCGGCTGGCCAATTCAGGTAATTGGCCGAGGGCTTTTTCTAACGACGGCTCGAGGGTTTTCCAACCGCTGATACCGGTGTAGCCGGCCATGTGTTCGCGCAGACCGAGGGCGATAAGCATGCCGGTCATGTTGATATCGTGGCTGACCGCGCGTTGTGGCGCGCGCTCAAAGCGCACCTCGCGCTCGCACGAACGTACGGTTAACGGGTAATCACCGGCGGCCGCCGGTAGGGCCAGAAAAGCCAACAGGCTGATCAGCAAAGGCGTGTTCATTGCGTAATCCAAGTGATGCGCGGATAGGCGTGCAGCGGATGACGGTCGACCAGCGCCGCTACGCCAAAAACCTGCAGCAATAATTCGGCGATCAGTACCTCGCTTGGGGTACCGCTGGCGACCAGACGACCCTCGGCCAGCACATACAGCCGATCACAAAACGCCGCCGCCAGGTTCAGGTCATGAAAGCTGGCCAAGGTGCTGGTGCCCAGGCGCCGCAGGTGTTGCAGCAGCTCTAACTGGAAGCGCGGGTCGAGGTGATTGGTCGGTTCGTCGAGAATCAGCAGCCCCGGTTGCTGCACCAAGGCGCGGGCCAGCAACACCCGCTGCTTTTCGCCGCCGGACAAACTGGCAAATGCCCGCTCGCCAGTTGCGGCCAGGCCGACGTCGGCCAACGCCTGGGCGACGCGCTGAGCGTCCTCGGCGCTGTCGCCGGCAAACAAGCCTTGGTGCGGCGTGCGCCCCATCGCAACCACATCGTTTACCCGCAGGCCAAATTCCTGGGGGAATTCCTGCAACACCACCGCGATACGTTGCGCGCTCCAGCGTGGGCGCTGTTGCCAGAGGTCCATGCCATCCACGCGCACGTTGCCGGCGGCCGGTTGGCTGGAGCGGTAGGCGCAGCGCAACAGGCTGGTTTTACCGCTGCCATTGGCACCGATCAGGCCGACGAACTCGCCTTGGCCCACGTGCAGGTTGATGTCCTGCAAGAGCCAGCGCTGGCTTTCAGCGGCCCAGGCCACGTGATTGAGGTTAAGTGTCGCCATGCACAGTGCTCCCAGCCTATGGCGTGCGTTAAAAGCGGTAGTCCGCGGTGACAAAAAACGAACGCGGCTCGCCCAGGTACCACTGCGCGCCGTTATTGCTGACGGTGGTGGCGTACTGGCGGTCAAGCAGGTTGTTCAACTGCACGCCCAAGGTCAGGTCTTGCTGCACATGCCAGTCAACGGTGGCGTCGACCACGGTGTAGCTCGGCACCTGGGTGGTATTGGCATTGTCGGCATAACGCGCGTCGACATAGCGCGCGCCGGCACCGACCGTAAAGCGCTCAGCGAAGTCTTTGCGCAGCCACAGATTGGCGGTGCGCCGTGGTACGTCCACCGGCGTTTTGCCCTGGTAGTCAGTGCTGCCGCTGGCAAATTTGTCGTATTCGGCACGCACCCAGGCGGCATTGGCGGACAGTTGCACGGCGTAAGGCAGACTCAGTTCCAGCGTGGCCTCAATGCCGTCGGAGGACTGCTGGCCAATCTGCTGTTGCACGGTGGGGTTGGCTGGATCGGTGCTCAGCAGGTTTTTTTTGACGATGTGGTAGGCCGCCACTGTCCACTCGCCACGCCGATCAAGAAACTGCTGTTTGATGCCAACTTCGCTCTGCTTGGC
The DNA here is from genome assembly GCF_037994325.1 of Pseudomonas sp. Lineage (GTDB taxonomy): Bacteria > Pseudomonadota > Gammaproteobacteria > Pseudomonadales > Pseudomonadaceae > Aquipseudomonas. Next base: position 8,150 of record NZ_JBBNAH010000551.1, on the reverse strand, counting down.
AGTGGTTAAATCCCAGTGCTGCTGGCTGGCATTTAGGGTCAGCAAGTTGCTGACGCCTTCGGTGCTGGTGGCGTACTGGCCGTACACGGACAGGTCGTCCGTCAGCGCAAACACCAACCCGGCGCGCCAGTTAGTACCCGTCAGGCTGCGGTCGGCGCGGATATCGTTAGGGATATCGGTACGATCCAAATGCACCTGGTCGCGGCGCGCACCGGTCACCAGCGAAAGCTGCTCGGTCAGCTGCGTACGGTTTTCGGCAAACAACGAGAACTGCTTGGCCTGGCTGCCATCTTGGGAACGGTAGGGGTCGTTGCTGATATAGCGGCCACCGCCGGACTGCGCCATGGGTACAACGTCGCTCAGCGTGTTGCCGAAATCATGCTTGCGCACAAAGCGAATCGAGTTGTAGTCGGCGCCGACCACGGTGCGGCTGTCCAGTCCAAACAAGCGGTGCTCAAGGGTAAAACTCTGCCGGTCACCGAGCTGTTCTTCGGTGTGTTTGATGCTGATGAAATCGCTGCGCTGAATTAGATTGCCGGGCTGCCAGGTGTAGGTTTCGGCGTTGCGCCAGCGCCGTTGGGTTTTTAGAAAATACAGCTGGTTGCTGGCCGACAAGGTGTCGCTGATTTGCCACTCGGTCAGCACGCGGGTGGACTGGTCGTTGTAGTGCAGCTCGGCGTCGTCGACGTTGTAATTTCGCGCGCGCAGGCCTTCGCGGTAGTGGCCGTTAACCAAGGGGGTGCCGAGGTACTGCTGCGGCTGCTGGTCGCCATAGTCGTGGGCGAGGGTAACGCTTACGTCGTCGTTGGGCTGCCAACGCAACGCGGCGCTGATCGCCACGCTTTCCGAGTCACCGCGATCAATCCAACCGTTGCTGGCTTGTTGGTTAAGGTTAAAGCGGTAGCTGAGGCTGTCGCTGAGCGAGCCGCCGCTATCCAGTGCGGTTTGCCGGCGGTCGTCGGAGCCATAGCCCAGGCGCACATGGTTTTGGATTTCGCCGTCGAAGGGCTTTTTCGGCACCACGTTAACCACCGCGCCAGTGGCACCTTCGCCATACAACACCGACGCCGGGCCACGCAGCACGTCGATATGCGCTACCGACCAGGTGTCCACTGGGAAGGTCACGGTGCCGGCGCCCACATACAAACGCGTGCCGTCGTACAGCTGCATGATCGAGCTATGCCCGGTAAAACCGCGCGCCGATAACGCCGTGCCGCCATTGCCCGGCGCGCCGGTAAAACTGATGCCTGGCGTGCGGGTGATGGCGTCTTGCACGCTGGCGTTGTTGCGGCTTTGAATCTGCTCGGCGCTCACCGTGGTGACGCTGGCCGGCGTTTGCAACGCGCTGAGGTTTAGGCGCGAGCCGGTCGGCATCGGCGTGTGCAGATCGGCCTGGGCGCCAGCCGTTTCGACGATCTCGGTCGCGGGTAGCGCTAGGCTGTCGTCGTCAGCCGCCTGCACGGGCAGGGCGACCAACAGGCAGGGCGCCAAGGTTGCACGCAGGGCATTACCAGCCAGCGCGCCGGACAACGGTAAAAACAGGAAAGTACGGGACATGTCGTTCCAACTCTAAACAGGAATGAGTAAATCCCGGAGGGAACAACGCATAGGGAATCGCAGGCGCAGGCGCCCACGGAAACCGGCCTGCGCCCGCCCACCGCGGGTTTGCCAAACGAAGCTTCAGGCCGGTCTCCGGGCTTGCGAGGATCATGAAACCTTCACCTTCCCATGCAAGAGCACAGTGGTCTGTCGAAGGGTTCGCTCGCTTACCGTTGCGGGGGCAGCACCGGACTAATCCCTGAGGACGCACCGGTTTCCCGTTTCACCCCATGCACGGCGGCAGGGGGCACCTGAAACAGGCGCGCATCTGACCATCGACGCGCGGCGGCGTCAACGTGCGGAGTTTTTCCGGTTCTTTCTCGCGGCGTGCAAGCGGCGGTTTTATTCCTGCGCAACGCTGGCCAGTGCGGCTGCTTATTGCCATGTAAAGAAGTTAAGGTAAATTCGTCAGCACCAATGGTTAACGGCAGTGGTCCCACTGTGCAGCCACGTCTCCCCATGACCCCACGTCCGTGCTCAACTAGCGGCATAGATCGTGGCCGCTACCGGTGTGTCGACACTTATGAACGTTCCTCCTCTACGCGATAAAACGCTGGCTGCTGCCAGCCCTAACGCGCCGGCCATTGATGCTGCCGAGCGCATCCAGTTGGCGCTGGACGCCGGTGCCATCGTTGGCACCTGGGTGTGGGATATCCCCAACAATATCGTCAACGCGGATGAGCGCTTTGCCCGTTCGTTTGGCCTGCCCGTTGAGCTCTGTGAACAGGGCATGCCGATTGAACAAGCGACCAACTCGATTCACCCGGATGATCGCGAGCGGGTTGATGCCGACATTGCGCAGGCGATGGTCCGCGGTGGCGCTTTTCGCTGTGAATACCGGGTGCTGCAAAGCGATGGTGTGTATCGCTGGGTCGAAGCCAGTGGCCGCGCGGAATTAAATGCGCAAGGCCAAGCGATTCGTTTCCCTGGCGTGCTCTTGGATATCGAATTGCGCCGCCGTGCCGAGGCCGAGCGCGACACGGTTTCTGCCCTGTTGAAAACCTTTACCGCCGCGGTACCGGGCGTGGTGTACGCGAAAGACCTGCAAGGCCGCATGCTCGTGGCCAACCACGGCACCACCGAGTTGATTGGCAAACCACCGACCTTCTACTTGGGCAAGACCGACCTTGAGTTCTTGGAGGACAAAGCCCAGGCCCGGCAGATCATGGCCAACGATCAGCGCATCATGCGCAGCGGTAAGGTTGAGCAGTTCGAGGAGCGTGTCGATATGCCCGACGGCTCGGAGACGGTCTGGCTATCGGTAAAGGCGCCGCTGCTCAGCGAGGCTGGCGAGGTTATGGGGCTTATCGGTTCATCCATCGATGTCACCGCACGCAAAAATGCCGAAGCCGCGTTGCAGGAGCTCAACCAGACCCTGGAAGAACGGGTCAGCGCCGCCATCAGCGAACGCGAAGCCGCAGAAGCAGCACTGCGCCAGTCGCAAAAAATGGAAGCGGTGGGGCAGCTCACTGGCGGTATCGCCCACGACTTCAATAACCTGCTGGCTGGTATCAGTGGCAGCCTGGAATTGATGAAAATGCGCGTGCTGCAAGGGCGTGTAGCGGACATCGACCGCTACCTGGCCATCGCCCAAGGCGCGGCCCAACGTGCGGCAGCCTTGACCCATCGCCTGCTGGCATTTTCGCGCCGGCAAACACTTGCACCGGTGCCCACCGACGTTAACGCGTTGATTGTCGGTATGGAGGGGCTACTGCGCAGTTCGGTGGGGCCGGAGATTCCGCTTAACGTGTGCCTGGCCAAAGACCTCGGCGTGTCGCAGATCGACCCCGCGCAAGTGGAAAATGCCTTGCTCAATCTCTGCCTTAACGCCCGGGATGCAATGCCCGAGGGTGGCAGCATTGTCATCGAAACCTTCAACACCCACCTGGCTACCGGCCCAGAGCTGGACCCCGAGCTTGCCGAAGGCGACTACCTGGCCATTTGCGTGACCGATACCGGCGTGGGTATGGAGCCGGAGGTTATCGCCCGTGCCTTTGAGCCGTTTTTTACCACCAAGCCGCCGGGCGCCGGCTCGGGCCTTGGTTTGTCGATGATCTATGGGTTTGCCCAGCAATCGGGTGGGCAAGTCCGTATTCGCTCCGCCATCGGTAGCGGCACCACCGTGGCCCTGTACCTGCCACGTCATAGCGAAGTAGCCGCAGCAGTCAACGAGGCAGAGTCGTTCTTTCATGTTGGGCAGGTGGCGGGCGGTAAGTCGGTGCTGGTCGTGGACGACGAGTCGTCCATCCGCATGCTGGTGGTCGAGTTACTGAGCAGCATTGGCTACGACGTGATTGAAGCGGTGGACAGCAATGCCGGCCTGAACCTGCTCAGCTCCGATGTGCGCATCGATCTGTTGGTGACCGACGTCGGCCTGCCTGGCCGAGTCAATGGCCGGCAAATGGCCGATATCGCGCGCCAAGCCCGGCCGGGTTTGCCGGTGCTGTTTATCACCGGCTATGCGCAGAACCAGGCGCTCGACCAATGCCACCTGCAGCCAGCAACGGAAGTGCTGACTAAACCCTTTGCTTTGGAAACCCTTGTGTCGCGCGTCAATGCTCTGGTGCAGCCTGGCCATGCAGGCGAAGCAGCGGACTTTTCTCGCCAGACAAATTAGTCTCTGCCCTGCAGCTATTTGGCCAGGCGGGGGTGATGTGGACAGGTTTCAGGAAATGAAAGTGCTGTTGGCCGTGACGGAGGCGGCAAGTTTCGCCGGTGGCGCCAAGCAATTGGGCATGTCACCGCCAAGCGCAACGCGCGCTATCGCGGCCTTGGAGAGCCGCCTCGGCACCCTGCTGCTGGCGCGCAACACGCGTAGCCTGCGCCTCACCGAAGCCGGGCAGCGTTATGTGGAAGACTGCAAACGTATCTTGCTGGAGCTGGAGGAGGCAGAAGACCTCGCTGCCGGTAGCACCCTGCGCGCGCGTGGCAACCTGACCGTTACGGCGCCAGTGATGTTTGGTGAGCTGTTTCTGATTCCACTGGTCACCGAGTACTTGGCCACGCATACGGAAGTCACCGTCAACGCGCTGCTGGTGGATCGGCTGGTGAGCATGGCCGACGAAGGCGTGGACGTGGCCATACGGATTGGCCGCCTGCCGGAAGGCAATTTCCACGCAGTCAAAGTCGGGGAAATTCGCCCGGTCATTTGCGCGGCTCCGGCCTTTCTCGACCGCGTCGGTCGGCCCTCTCATCCACAGCAATTGCAAGGCGCCCAGGTGGTGCTGTCGTCAGCCAGCGCCTTGCTGAGCCAATGGCATTTCAACGCTCCTGAAGGCCCCATCACCCTGACGCCGCAGCCGCGCCTGGTGGTCAATTCCAATCAGGCCGCGGTCAATGCCGCGCGCTTGGGCTGGGGCTATACCGGGGTGCTGTCCTATCAGGTTGCTCAAGCGGTGGCCGCCGGTGAACTGGAGATTGTGCTCGCGGCATTCAGCACTGCGCCGCTGCCGGTGCATATCCTTTACCAGAGCGGCAAGCAGGTGTCGGCCAAGGTGCGCACCTTTGTCGACCACTGCCAACAGCGGCTACGGCAAGACGCCGCACTCAAGCTGCCCGAGGCGCCCTAGGCCATGAGCCGCTACCGGCAAATGGAAATCTTCGCCGCCGTGGCCCAGGCCGGCAGTTTGGCCGCTGCCGCGCGGCAACTGGAGCTGTCGCCGGCCACCATCATGCGTACCGTGGCCGCCTTGGAAGCGCGCTTGAGTGCCACCTTGCTGCTGCGCAGCCCTCGCGGGGTTAGCTTGAGCCCGGTGGGCGAACAGTTCGCCGCCAGCTGCCGGCTGATTCTTCAACAAACCGCCGAGGCCGAGTGCTCCGCCGCAGGCCTGCACAGTGACGCGGCGGGTCACCTCAGCGTGGCGATGCCGCTGCTGATGGTGCACCAGGTGTTTACCCCGATTGCCCTCGACTACCTGCAAGCGTTTGCCGAGGTGCAACTGCTCACCCAAACCCGTGAACAACTGCCCAGGCTGCTGGAGGAGGGCATCGACGTGGCGCTGGTGGTCGGTCATCTGCCCAGCTCCTCTGAATTTGCCGTTGCGGTTGGCCAGGTGCGGCCGATCATGTGCGCCTCGCCTGGCTACCTGGCCCAGCGGGGTCGCCCCAACAGCGTAGAAGAGTTGCGCGCGCACCAAACCATCCTCGCTAGCGCCAGCGGCCATGGCAGTGAGTGGCGCGTGCACGGCAACCCCACGCGCAGCATCAGGGCCACCCCGGTGCTGACCTGTACCACCCAGCAGGGGGCTATTCAGGCGGCGGTTTCCGGTCTCGGGCTGATGCGTTGCCTGAGCTACGAAGTGCACCACGAGTTGCAAACCGGGTTGCTACAGCCCGTGCTGGAGGCCTACCCAGCGCCCCACCTGCCGGTGCACCTGATCTACCGCGAAGGGCGCAAAGCCTGCGCGCGGGTGCGCAGCTTTATCGACTTTGCCGTGCCGCGTTTGCGCGCCCATCCGGCCCTAACCACGTAGGGTGTGCTGTGCGCACCAGAGCGGTATCGAGTCAATTGGCGGCGGCTTTCTTGCACAAACTGAAATTATGGATTGCCCGGCATGGCGATTCTGCTCAACCGCATCGGGGCGCAGCATGGCTTACCCCAACCCACCCACTGCGGAGTTTTAGCCATGTCTCAGAATGCGATCAAACTGTACCGTCACCCTCTCTCTGGCCACGCCCACCGTGTTGAGCTGTTGCTCTCGCTGCTCAACGTGCCCACCGAACTGGTGTTTGTTGACCTGGCTAAAGGTGCACACAAACAACCCGAGTTTCTGGCCTTGAACCCCTTCGGCCAAGTGCCGGTGATCGACGACAACGGCACCGTGCTCGCCGACTCCAACGCCATCTTGGTGTACCTGGCGAAACAATACGGTGAGGGCCGTTGGCTGGCCGAAGAACCCCAGGCCGCCGCACAGGTGCAACGCTGGTTATCGGTGGCCGCGGGGCAAGTGGCTTATGGCCCAGCCGCTGCCCGTTTGATCACCGTATTTGGCGCGTCGTTTAACGCCGAGGAAGTGATCAACCGCGCCCATAGCCTGCTGGCGATGATGGACCAGGAACTAAGCCAATCGGCGTTTCTGACCGGCAACGAACCCAGCATTGCCGACGTCGCCAACTACGCTTACATCGCCCATGCCCCCGAGGGCAATGTGTCGCTGGTGGCCTACCCGAATGTGCGTGCCTGGTTGGCCCGTATTGAAGCGTTGCCAGGCTTTGTGCCGATGCAGCCCACCGCCGCCGGCCTGCTGGCAGGCTAGCGCCAACCGCGTCTACAAGGAGTGCTCGCCATGGAAATTACTTTGCCTAAACACCGTCGTTCGCCTTGGCATGCTGGCGAGCGCTTGCTGCAACAAAAGATCGGCGCGTCTGAGCGCATGGAAGCGGCCGGGCAGAAGTACATCCGCGATTACATGCCCGACCAACACCGCGACTTCTACCACCAGCTGCCATTTATGGTGGTCGGCGCGGTGGATGGCCAAGGCCGGCCGTGGGCGACACTGCTCGAGGGTCCGGAGGGCTTCGCCGGCTCCCCCGACCCGCAGCGCCTGACCCTGAGCACCGCCGCCGACCCGCAAGACCCGGCCGCTGCCGGTCTGCAAGCCGGCAATGCAATTGGCATGCTCGGTATTGAGCTACACACCCGGCGGCGCAATCGGATCAACGGGGTGATTACCCAAGCCTCTGAGCAGCAGTTGGAAGTGGCCGTTGAGCACGCTTTTGGCAACTGCCCCAAATATATTCAGCTGCGTAAATACCAACGGGTGCCGAGTGCGGTAGCCGACCGGCCCTTGCGTCACGACGCCACCACCCTGGACGCCGTGGCCGGCGCGATGATCAGCAACGCTGACACCTTTTTCGTCGCCAGCTATGTGGTGCACGACGACGGCCAGCGCTCGGTCGATGTCTCCCATCGCGGCGGCCGTTCAGGCTTTGTTTATGTGCAGGGCAATCGCCTGACCATTCCGGACTACGCGGGCAACCTGCACTTCAACACCCTCGGCAATCTGCAAAGCAACCCGCAGGCCGGGTTGTTGTTTGTCGACTTCAGCACCGGCGACATGCTGCAGCTATACGGCCGCACCGAGTTGGTCTTGGAAAGCCCTCTGGTCACCGCCTTTGAAGGCGCCGAACGGCTGTGGAGCTTCGACGTGGAGCAGGTGGTACGCCGTCCGGCTGCGTTGTCGATTCGTTGGCAGTTTGAGGAATTCGCCCCCACCAGCCTGATGACCGGCACCTGGGCCGATGCGGAACAACGCCTGCGGCAAAACGAACAACGCAAGCAATGGCACCCCTGGCTCGTCACGCGTGTTGAGCAGGAGAGCCACGACATCCGCTCGCTGTATATCCACGCGCAGGATGGCGCCACGGTGAGCTTTTTGCCCGGGCAACATATTCCCGTGCGTTTGCACCTGAGCAATGGCGATGTGCTGATCCGCACCTACAGCGTTTCCAGCGCGCCCAGCGATGGCCACTTGCGCATCAGCGTAAAAGCCCAAGGCCCCGCCTCGCGCCATGTGCATGAGCAACTAGCGGTCGGCGACACCCTGGAGATC
>NZ_JBBNAH010000550.1:0-2163 GCF_037994325.1 Pseudomonas sp. | reverse complement strand
CTGTCGCAGATCAGCCATTGAACGTTGCCACTGAGGCGACCCTGCGTCGTGATCTGGCCGCTGCCTATCGCCTGGCAGCCCTGTTTGGCTGGGACGACACCCTGTACACGCATTTTTCCGCGCGCCTGCCGGGGCTGGAGCCGCGTTTTCTGATCAACCCGTTTGGCCTGTTGTTTGAGGAAGTGCGCGCCAGCGATTTGCTGGTGGTGGATATGCATGGCCGCGTGCTGGACGGCAATGCCGACTACAACGTCGCCGGTTTTACCATTCACAGCGCCGTGCATATGGCCCGCGAAGACGCCCATTGCGTGATCCATACCCACACCCTGCCGGGCATGGCGGTGGCGGCCAACGATAAAGGCTTGGCGCAGCTTAATCAGATCAGCGCCGAGTTTTATCGCCGTGTCGGTTATCACAGCTATGAAGGCATCGCCTTGGACCTGGGCGAGCGCGAACGGCTGGTGGCGTCACTTGGCGACAATATCGCCATGATCCTGCGCCACCACGGCTTGCTCAGCGTTGGTAGCAGCGTCGCCGATGCCTTCTACGTGATGTATTACCTGAACAAGGCCTGCGAAATTCAGCTGACGGCCGCAGTGCTCGATGGCGTCAGTGAAATCTCCGGCAAGCTCGCCCAGCACGCCTGCGAGCAGTTCCAGGGCTGCGAATGGCAACGCCCACTGCTGTGGGATGCTTGGCTGCGCAAGCTCGAACGCCTTGACCCCTCTTATAAAAATTAAGGATTAGCCATGACCACCTGCGGCGAATTTCTGGTTAAGCAACTTGCAGCCTGGGGCGTGGATACCGTATTCGGCATTCCCGGCGTGCACACGGTGGAGCTGTATCGCGGCCTGCCCCACAGCACCATCCGCCATATCACCCCACGCCACGAGCAAGGCGCCGGGTTTATGGCCGACGGTTATGCGCGGGTTACCGGCAAGCCTGGCGTGTGTTTCATCATTACTGGGCCGGGGATGACCAATATCCTCACGGCCATGGCCCAGGCCTATGCTGACTCGATTCCGATGCTGGTGATTTCCAGCGTTAACGAACGCGCACGCTTGGGCAGCGGCAATGGCTATTTGCATGAGCTGCCGGATCAACGCGGGCTGACCGCAGGCGTGACCGCTTTTAGCCGTACGGTGCTGAGCGTCGAGCAATTACCCGAAGTGCTGGCCCGCGCCTTTGCCGTGTTTGATAGCGAGCGGCCAAGGCCGGTGCATATCGAATTGCCGCTGGACATTATCACCGCGCCCGCTGAGCACATGCGTGTGCAGCCACGCGCCGTGTTAAGCCGCCCTGCTCCCGCGTTGGCCTTGCTGCAACAGGCAGCAGACAAATTGCGCAACGCTCAGCGCCCGCTGTTGCTGCTCGGTGGTGGCTGCCTGGACGCCGCCGCCGAAGCACGCGCATTGGCCGATGCGCTGGATGCACCCACCGCGCTGACCATCAACGCCAAAGGCCTGCTGCCGGCAAATCACCCGTTGCTGATCGGCAGCAACCAATCGCTAGTGCCGGTGCGCGAACTGGCCGCCGCTGCCGATGTGATTCTGGCCATCGGCACGGAGCTGGGTGAAACCGATTACGACGTGGTGTTTAACGGCGGCTTTGCCCTCAATGGCGAGCTGATCCGCGTCGATATCGACCCGCAGCAGTTAGTGCGCAACCATGCCCCTGCCCTGGCCATTCATAGCGATGCGCGCCTGGCCATGCTTGCACTGCTGGCCGAACTGCCCGGCCGCGAGAGCAATCCAGATAGCCCAGGCGTTCAACGTGCCGAAGCGGTACGTGCGCAATTGGCCGAAGACTTCAGCGGCTGGGGCCATTACCGCGAGCTGTTTGCTACGTTATTGGCGGCGTATCCGCAGGCGCGCTTTGTCGGCGACTCGACGCAAACCGTCTACAGCGGCAACCACCTGGTCGACCTTGACGCCCCACGCCGCTGGTTTAATTCCTCCACCGGCTACGGCACCCTCGGCTACGCCCTGCCCGCCGCTATCGGCGCCAAACTGGCCGAACCCCAAACCCCGGTAATTTGCCTGATTGGCGATGGTGGGCTGCAATTCTCCCTGCCGGAACTGGCCAGTGCGGTGGAAGCGCAAGTCGGCATCGTGATTGTGCTGTGGAATAACTACGGCTATGGCGAGATCAAGGGCTATATGC
>NZ_JBBNAH010000549.1:0-28429 GCF_037994325.1 Pseudomonas sp. | reverse complement strand
GTTCGACCGTGACACCGCCGTCGCACGCTTGCGGGCCTCTTGAAAGAGGCCCTATAATCTTGGTCTCGCTTGAACGGCGCGGGGGTATAGCTCAGCTGGGAGAGCGCTTGCATGGCATGCAAGAGGTCAACGGTTCGATCCCGTTTATCTCCACCAATTTTGCAGTACTGATGTTTCGATATTAGTTATGAACTGCCACGGGCCAGCTTATTGCTGGCCTTGTTTTTGAAGGATTTGTCCCCTTCGTCTAGTGGCCTAGGACACCGCCCTTTCACGGCGGTAACAGGGGTTCGAGTCCCCTAGGGGACGCCAATTTATCCGCTCTGCGGACTTTTGAAGGGTCACTTCTCTGAAGTGGCCCTTTTGTTTTTTCGGCTTGTGGGTGTGGCGGCGCGTATCGACACCACCCGTTGGGCTTCGCTGCGCTTACCGCACGCGGACCGACCCAACCTACGCATTCACGGCGTTTATCCAGCGCGCATGCATTCACCCTGATTGCTAAACTGCCGCCTCGCGTAAGGGAGGGGATGTATGAGCTGGGATCTGCCAACACCATTTGTGATCGACCTGCAGGTAGGCGCCGACGATATCGACGGCCTCGGCCACGCCAATAACGCCGTGTACGTCAGTTGGCTGGAGCGCTGCGCCTGGCGCCATTCGCAGAGTCTGGGCTTGGACTTGGCTGAATACCGCCGCCTTGACCGCGCCATGGCGGTGGTGCGCCATGAGGTGGATTACCTGGCCAGCGCCTACGAAGGCGAGCAGTTACAGGTGGCAACCTGGATTATTGAGTCTGATCAAAAGCTGCGCATGAGCCGGCACTTCCAGCTGATTCGCCCCGCCGATGGGGTCACGTTGCTGCGAGCCAAAACCACCTTTGTGTGCATCGAGCTAAGCACCGGCAAGCCCAAGCGCATGCCGCCGGAATTCCTCGAAGGCTACGGCCCAGCGGTAATCAATCGCTAACGGCTATGGCGCCTGTGTGTCGGTTGGGGAAAGGAATACGCCGGTATCGTCGACCACAATTTTGAACTCGCGGGTTTCGCCCGGGGTAAACACGGCCGACTGCACCGTCGCCGGTATATCACTGACGCAATACCCCGAGCCGCCACGCGACACGCTAATGGCCACTTCCCCCGACGGTACGTCCACGGCAATCGATTGCTTGGGCGTTAACTGCGCGACCAATTGGTTTTGCACGTAAAGATCCACCGCGCAGGCGTTGGGTGCCATGTTGTCGCGGCTGACCACCAAGCGCGCCATGGCTTCGCTTTCGCGTACGGTGGTGCTCAGCGGCACATCCGGCGCGGGTACCAGCGATTCGGCATTGGCGCTGGTGAGGCAGACCAGGCAGGCTGCGGCCAGCAGGAGTGGGGGCGTATGCATAGATGGCGTCCTTTCATCGGGTTCTATGGGGTGTGACCGCCTGATCGCCGATGGAATTCAGACTGAATGTCGTGCCTTGCCCCGCGCAGGCCCCTACACTAGCCGCCTTTTTCGCCCGCTCTAAAGAGAAACCGCTATGCAGATCGCCCTGGCGCCCATGGAAGGCTTGGTCGACGAAATCCTCCGCGATGTGCTCACCCAGGTGGGTGGCATCGACTGGTGCGTCACCGAATTTATCCGTGTCAGCGAGCGTCTGCTGCCTGCCTCGCACTTCCACAAAATGGCCCCCGAACTCAGCGATGGTGCGCGCACCAAAGCCGGGGTGCCGCTGCGGGTGCAGTTGTTGGGTTCCGATCCGGTATTGCTTGGCGATAACGCTGCGCTGGCGTGTGAATTGGGCGCGCCGGTGATGGACCTGAACTTTGGTTGTCCGGCCAAAACCGTGAATAAATCCCGCGGTGGGGCGGTGCTGCTCAAAGAGCCTGAGCTGCTCCACGCCATCGTCAGTGAAGTGCGCCGCAGTGTGCCGGCGGCGATTCCAGTGACGGCGAAAATGCGTTTGGGCTATGAAATTCCCGACTTCGCCCTCGACTGCGCCCGTGCCCTGGCCGATGGCGGCGCGGCGCAGATCGTCGTGCATGCCCGCACCAAACGCGACGGCTACAAACCGCCCGCGCATTGGGAATGGGTGGCGCGCATTCAAGAGGTGGTCGATGTGCCGGTCTACGCCAATGGCGAAATCTGGAGCGTCGACGATTGGCGCCGTTGCCGCGAAATCAGCGGCGCCGAAGACATCATGCTTGGTCGTGGTTTAGTCGCGCTTCCCGACTTGGCTCGGCAGATTGCCGCCGCCCGTGCAGGTGAAGAAATAGTGCCGATGACCTGGGCCGAACTGATGCCGCTGCTGCAATCGTTCTGGCTGCAAGCGCGCGGCAAGCTCTCACCGCGTTATGCGCCAGGGCGCCTGAAACAATGGTTGGGCCAACTGACCCGCAACTACCCGCAAGCCATGGAATTGTTTAGCCAGATTCGCCGAGAAAGCGATTGCGAGCGCATTGATGAGTTGTTGCAGGTGAGTGCGCAAATGGCCGAACGGTTTGCCCAGCGTGGCCTGCACATCGCCTGACGTCGTCGTCCCCGCGCAGGCGGGGACCTAGAATCGCCGGCCGCATACTAATCGCGAAACGTTTAAAAATCTGGATCCCCGCCTACGCGGGGACGACGGAGGTTAGTGTTTATGCAGCATTTCCCTTTTTAAAAATTTTCCATGCTGCTCTTGAAAGCCATCAGCCAGTCCTTATCTAGGGGTTACGGGATGCCGAAGTCGGGTCTCGAATTTAACCTTTTGCTGATTTTCAGGAGAGACACATGAGCACTGCATTTTCCCTTGCGCCACTGTTCCGCAGCTCCGTTGGCTTCGATCGTTTCAACGATCTGTTTGAAGCCGCTCAACGCAATGAACAGGCCAGTACCTACCCACCCTACAACGTGGAAAAGCACGGTGATGACCAGTACCGCATCGTCGTCGCGGCAGCCGGTTTTCAAGACGAAGACTTGGATTTGCAAGTTGAACGCGGCGTGCTGACCGTGAGTGGTGGCAAGCGTGCTGATAGCGCTAAAGACGTCACCTTCCTGCACCAGGGCATTGCCCAGCGTGCGTTCAAACTGTCGTTCCGCCTGGCTGACCATATCGAAGTAAAGGCGGCGCAATTGGCCAACGGCCTGCTTAGCATCGACCTGGTGCGTGTAGTGCCGGAAGAAGCCAAGGCCAAGCGCATTCCAATTAATGGTGCGCGCCCGGCGTTGAATAGCTAACGGCCAATCCTGTCGTCCCCGCCTGCGCGGGGGCGACGGGGAAAATCATTTAAAACAAAGGCGCCAATTGGCGCCTTTGTCGTTTCTACGGCCGCTGCGCCGCGTGGGTAAGCAGGGCGCGAAACTCGGGGAGCGGCACAGGCCGGCTGTATAGGTAGCCTTGGTAGAAGTGGCAGCCTTCTTTGAGCAGAAAATCCAGCTGATCCTGCTGTTCCACGCCTTCGGCAATCATCTCCAAACCCAGGCTGCGCGCCATGGCCACAATGGCGCGAATAATCTCGGCGTCGTTGGGGTCGTTGGTGGCATCGCGGACAAACGATTGGTCGATCTTCAGCACATCCACCGGCAGGCGTTTAAGGTAGGTCAGCGACGAGTAGCCGGTGCCGAAATCGTCCATGGCAAAGGTGACGCCGAGCTTTTTCAGGCGCAGCATTTTGGCGATGGTGTCGTCGATGTTCTGGATCACGATACCTTCAGTAATTTCCAGCTTGAGCATCGAATTGGGGAGCTGGCTGTTGCGCAGGGCGCTGGAAACCAGTTCTACAAAGTTATTTTGGCGAAATTGCAGCGGGCTGATATTCACGCACAGGCTGAAGTTGTCGCCGGCGATCAGGCCGTCCTCCAGCAACTGTGCACAGGCATAGCAGGCTTCTGCCAATATCCAGCCGCCAACTTCCAGAATCAGCCGGCTTTCTTCCAGTACGTGAATAAATTGCGCTGGCGACTGCGGCCCCAGAGTGGGGTGATACCAGCGCAGCAAGGCCTCGGCGCCTATTACTGCGCCGCTGCGGGCATCAACCTGGGGTTGGAAGTGCAGATCGAATTCGCCGCGGATCAGCGCCTGACGCAGATCGTTTTCCAGGCGCAGGCGTTCGCTGGCGGCTTCCTGCATGCTTTTGCGGAACATCTGAATGGCGTTGCGCCCCGAGTCTTTGGCCCGGTACAGGGCAATATCGGCGCGCTTGAGTAGGTCGGCCGGGGTATTGCCATGGTCGGGGATCAGGGCAATGCCCATGCTCGGCGTCACCTGCAGGCGGTGGTTATCCAGCAGCATGGGTTCGGCCAGTAGCTTGCGCAGCTTGTCGGCGATTTGCCGTACCTGGCGCATTACTTCTGAGCGTTTGCCTTCCAGGCCGGAGAGCAGCACCACAAACTCATCGCCGCCCAGGCGCGCCACGGTGTCTTCCTGGCGCACGCTGGCTTCCAGGCGCGCGGTGACCATTTTCAACACCGAGTCGCCGACCGGATGGCCAAGCGAGTCGTTGATATGTTTGAAGTGGTCGAGGTCCAAAAAGAGCAGCGCGCCGCGTAATTCGTGGCGGGTAAGCAGGGCGATCTGCTGGGTCAGGCGGTCCATCAACAGGGCGCGGTTGGGCAGGTTGGTCAGCGGGTCGTGGTAGGCCAGGTGCTGAATCTGCGCCTGGGCTTTCTTCAGTTCGTCGATATCGCGGGCGGTAAGCAGCAGGCAATCCTGGCCGTTAAGGTCGATGGGCTCGACCGACACTTCAACCTGTTTGAGATGGCCATCGCGGTGGCGGCCGAGCATTTCCAGGTGGTGTACGCGGCCATCGCGTTCGAGAATTTCCAGTAGGCGCAGGCGTTCGCTGGGTTTGGCCCATACGTTGAGGTCGGCGGCGGTGCGCCCCAACACTTCATCTGCGCGAAAGCCGGTCAAACGGTAAAAACCTTCGTTGACCTCGATATAGCGCCCGCTGATGCGCTCGGTAATGGTGATGGCATCGGGGCTGGAGTGAAACGCCTTGGCGAACTTCTCTTCGCTGGCTTTGAGCGCGGCCTGTGCCTGTTGGCGTTCGGTGATATTGCGAAACGTGGTGGTGATGCAGCGCTGACGGTCTACGCGGATAAACCGGCTGGACACTACGCAGGTCAGTTCTTCGCCTGAGCGGGTGAAGTAGCGCGCCTCTACGTTGTTGAGTTCTTTTTCCCGGCTCAGTTGCTCAAACAGGCGCAGGCGCAGGTCGGTGTCCGCCCAGAAGTGAATGTCCTTGGCGCTTTTGCCGGTGATCTCTTCGGCGGGCCAGCCAAAGGTGCGGCAAAAGCTTGGGTTTACTTCCACAAATACGCCGTCGGATACGCGCGATACGCAGATCGGATCGGGGCTGGCCTGGAACAGGGTGGAGAATTTTTCTTCCGATGCGGCCAGGCGTTGCACCCGCTGCACCCGCTCGCTGATGTCCATCAAGATGCCGACCATACGCAGCGGCTTGCCATCGCTGTCGCGGTAGAGCTTGGCAGTGCTTTCCAGGTAGTGGACTTCGCCGTTGGCGAAGCGCGAGCTGTAGGTGATCTGATATTCCTTGCGCTCGCCTTCTACTACATCGCGGTAGGCCTGGCGCATGGCGCTTTGTTCAATCTCCGGAACGCTTTCGAAAAAGTCGGCAAAGCTGCCGTGGTAAGGCTCGGCATTCATGCCATGCAGCTGCGAGGCGCGCGGTGAGCCGTACAGCATGTTGCTGGGAATATGCCAGTCCCAGGTGCCCAGGTCAGCGGACTCCAAGGCCAGCGACAGGCGTTCACGGCTGTCGCGTAACTCCTGTTCCTGCTGGCGTTGCTGCGTGATATTGCGCATCGACAGGACCAGGCAAGTGCGTCCATCCAGCTCGATTTTGCCGCCGTAGACCAGGTTGATGCTCTGCTGACCATCACGGCTGTGCAGGATGATTTCCATCTGCTCGATACGGCCGTGTGTTTCCAGGCTTTCGAGCATGCGTCGCCGGTCGTCGATGTTGTGCCACAGCCCCAGCTCAATCGAGGTGCGGCCCAAGGCTTGCGCTGCACTCCAACCAAACTGCGCCTCGAAGCCTGGGTTGACCTCAATCATTTCGCCAGTGGGGTAGTCGGTAATCACCACTGAGTCGGGGGTATTGCGAAAGGCCTTGGCGAACTTGTCTTCATTGGCGCGCAATGCTTGTTCGCCGCGCTTGTGTTCGCTGAGGTCAAGAAAGGTGCTGAGAATAAAGCTCTGCTCCTCCAGCTCGATCAGTTGGCTGGACAGGCGGCCGTCGAGCAGTTGCCCGCGCCGGGTGCGCAATTGCACCTCATGACTGACCGGCTCAACGGTTTGCGTCAGGTCCAGCAAGTATTGCTCGTGCTCGCTTACATCGGCCCACAGGCCCAGCTCTTCGACTGAGCGGCCGATGCCCTCGGGGCCCCAGCCAAACAGCGTTTCGAAGTGCTGATTGGCGGTGATCAGTACGTTGTCCTCATAGCGCACCAGCAAAATCACGTCGGGGCTCAGATGAAACAGGCTGGCAAAACGCTCTTCGGAGGCGCGTAGGGCATGCTCGCGTTCTTGCTGCTCGGTGACGTCGCGAATTACCCCCATGATGCTTTTTTTGCCATCTTCGGCGCGGTGCAGGCTGCCGGAAATTTCCAGCCAGTGCAGGCTGCCGTCTGGCCAGCGAATGCGGTGGCGGAAGGGGCGGTTGGTCGGGGCGCCGCCGATGGCGTCTTGAAACAGTTGCTGGACGGTTGCCCGTTCCTCTTCGGGAATCAGCGAAAAGTAATCGACTTGAGTGCGCACCGGGCGGTTAGGGTCCAGGCCGAAAATTGCCTGGGCTCCGCGCGACCAATCGATTCGGCCGGTGTCCAGTTCCCAATGCCAGGCGCCCAAATGTGCGCCATTGAGGGCGGCGAGCAGGCGCGGCGCGTCTTGCCAGGCTTTTTCCCGCTCAATGGGGTCTAGCGCAGGAATAAACGGACGAGGAGGCAAGTCATCAAATGGTTTGGGCATAGAGGGCCCATTCATAAGGCGGGTGTGGCAGGTGGCGCGAGCGGCGGGGTGGGGTCATCAACAAGCCCTTCTTATCGTTATGCATAGCACGTTAGCTGCTGCCCAAGCGCTTGTGCAAGCCGCTTACGCAAGGCGCTGGGCATCCAGCAGAGCCATAAAGGCTTTGGCCGCATTCGACAGGGTTCGTTCGGTATGCAGGATATAGCCCAGCTGGCGCTGTAGCTGAATGCCGGGAATCGGCAGGCGCGCCACCTGATCATCCAACATGGTGCGCGGCAATACACTCCAGGCCAGGCCGATGGAGACCATCATCTTGATGGTTTCCAGGTAGTTGGTGCTCATGCCGATATTGGGCGTCAGGCCTTGCTCGGCAAACAGCTTGCTGACAATGCGGTTGGTAAACGTGTTTTCGCCAGGAAACACCGCCGGGTGCTGGGCAATGGCGTTCAGATCGATTTTCTTCAGGCGCGCCAACGGATGTTCCGGCGCTGCGACAAAGTCCAGCGGGTCGTCCCATACGGCCACCGCTTTAACCGGCGCGTGGGTTTGCGGCGCCAGGGTGATAACCGCCAGCTCGGCGCGGCCATGGAGGATTTCCTCATAAGCCACTTCTGAATCGAGAAACTGAATATCCAACGCCACCTGCGGATAGGCGCGGGTAAAGGCGCGCAACAGCGGCGGTAAGCGATGCAGGCCGATATGGTGACTGGTGGCCAGGGTCAGGCGTCCGCTGATCTCGCCGTTGAGGTTGCTCAGGGCACGGCGCGTATCATCCAGCACATTGAGAATCTGGTAGGCACGCGGCAGCAGGGCGCGCCCGGCTTCGGTGAGGCTGACTTCGCGGCCGAGGCGGTCGAATAGGCGCATGTTGAGTTGCTGTTCGAGGCTGGCGATGCGCTTGCTGATCGCGGGCTGAGTGAGGTGTAAACGCTCACCGGCGCCGGAAAAACTGGCGGTTTCAGCGATGGCAATAAACGCGTTGAGGTTGGCCAGATCCATACTGGGATTCCACTTGGTTATCCAAAGTATGAAAAATATGAATTTGAGTTATTTAAAGCAAGCCCCTACGATTCACCCCACAAGCTAAAAGGCTATTCCGACCAGGCTTAAAGCGCCGGAATAAAAGGCCTAATGCATAGAAATACTGATGAGGAAAACCTGATGGCTGGCAAGACGCTCTACGACAAACTCTGGGAAGCGCACGAGGTTAAACGTCGTGACGATGGCTCGTCCTTGATCTATATCGACCGCCATATTCTCCACGAAGTGACCTCGCCACAAGCGTTTGAAGGGCTGCGCTTGGCCAGCCGTAAGCCATGGCGCATCGACGCCAACATCGCCACGCCCGACCACAACGTGCCGACCACCCTCACTGAGCGCCAGGGCGGAATCGCCGCCATCGCCGATGAAGTGTCGCGTATTCAGGTGCAAACCCTGGATGACAACTGCGATGAGTTCGGCATTCTCGAATTCAAAATGAATGACGTGCGCCAAGGCATCGTGCATGTGGTTGGCCCGGAGCAGGGCGCTACCCTGCCCGGCATGACCGTGGTCTGCGGCGACTCGCACACCTCGACCCACGGCGCTTTCGGCGCATTGGCCCACGGCATCGGCACCTCGGAAGTTGAACACGTGCTCGCCACCCAGTGCCTGGTGGCCAAGAAAATGAAAAATATGCAGGTGCGCGTTGAGGGCAAATTGCCCTTTGGCGTCACCGCGAAAGACATCGTGCTCGCCGTCATCGGCAAAATCGGTACCGCTGGCGGTAACGGCCATGCTCTGGAGTTCGCCGGCAGCGCCATTCGCGACTTGTCGATGGAAGGGCGCATGACCATCTGCAATATGTCCATCGAAGGCGGCGCGCGCGTCGGCTTGGTGGCCGCAGATGAGAAAACCATCGCCTATATCCAAGGCCGTCCGTTCGCGCCCAAAGGTGCCGATTGGGATGCCGCCGTAGAAGCCTGGAAAGACTTGGTTTCCGACGATGACGCCGTGTTTGACACCGTTATTGAGTTGGACGCCGCGCAGATTCAGCCGCAAGTCACCTGGGGCACGTCGCCTGAAATGGTGCTGCCGGTTGCCGCCAGCGTGCCGGACCCAAGCCAAGAATCCGACCCGGTGAAAAAAGACTCCATCGAACGCGCCTTGAAGTACATGGGCTTGGCCGCCAACCAGGCGATCACCGATATCCATCTCGACCGCGTATTTATCGGCTCGTGTACCAACTCGCGAATTGAAGATTTGCGCGCTGCGGCCGTTGTTGCCAAGGGCCGCAAAGTGGCTTCGACCATCAAGCAGGCCATGGTCGTTCCAGGTTCCGGCTTGGTGAAGGCGCAAGCCGAAGCGGAAGGGTTGCACACCATTTTCCTCGAAGCCGGTTTTGAATGGCGCGAGCCGGGCTGCTCCATGTGCCTGGCGATGAATCCGGACAAACTCGGCAGTGGCGAGCATTGCGCGTCCACCTCCAACCGCAACTTCGAAGGCCGTCAGGGCGCCGGTGGGCGTACCCACTTGGTGAGCCCAGCCATGGCTGCGGCGGCGGCTGTCACCGGCCGCTTTATCGACGTTCGTGAATTGACCCAGGCCTGAGGAGCACATAGATGAAAGCCTTTACCCAACACACCGGCCTGGTAGCACCGCTTGATCGCGCCAACGTCGACACCGACCAGATCATTCCCAAGCAGTTTTTGAAGTCGATCAAACGCACCGGCTTTGGTCCGAACCTGTTTGATGAATGGCGTTACTTGGATGTCGGGCAGCCGAACCAGGACAACTCCAAGCGTCCGGTTAACCAGGATTTCGTGCTTAACCACCCGCGCTACCAAGGCGCCAGCGTATTGCTCGCCCGCGAGAACTTCGGCTGCGGCTCCAGCCGTGAACACGCGCCGTGGGCGTTGGAGGAGTACGGCTTCCGCACCATCATTGCGCCAAGCTATGCCGACATCTTCTTTAACAACAGCTTCAAGAACGGCTTGCTGCCGATCATCTTGCCGGAAGCGGAAGTGGACGAGCTGTTTGAACTGGTGCAAGCCAACATCGGCTACCAGCTGAGCGTTGACCTGGCCGCACAAACTGTCACCCGCGCCGACGGCAAAGTAATTGGTTTTGAAGTGGATGCCTTCCGCAAACACTGCTTGTTGAACGGTTTGGACGATATTGGCCTGACCTTGCAGGACGCTGCTGCCATTAGCACATTCGAAACCAAACACCGGGCCAGCCAGCCCTGGTTGTTCCGCGATTAAAAGCTTCGCCAGAGAGCTGGCTCCTACGGATTGCGACATACCTGTAGGAGCCCGCTTGCCGGCGAACAGTCCTAACG
The DNA here is from genome assembly GCF_037994325.1 of Pseudomonas sp. GTDB lineage: Bacteria > Pseudomonadota > Gammaproteobacteria > Pseudomonadales > Pseudomonadaceae > Aquipseudomonas. The sequence goes on along the minus strand of NZ_JBBNAH010000549.1, from coordinate 18,155 downwards.
CGGTCCCAATCGGCACCCTTGAAGGAAATCCCCATGACCAGCAACGCCCACGCCCAAGTGGTACAGAAACAATTCGGTGAACAGGCTGCCGCCTACCTGAGCAGTGCTGTGCACGCCCAAGGAACCGAGTTCGCTCTGCTACAGGCTGAGCTGGCCGGTCATGAAAGCGCGCGGGTGCTGGACCTGGGTTGCGGGGCAGGGCACGTCAGTTTCCATGTCGCGCCGTTGGTGGCCGAGGTGGTGGCTTACGACCTGTCGCAGCAAATGCTCGATGTGGTCAGCGCTGCCGCCGTTGATCGCGGGCTGAACAATATTCGCACCCAGCTTGGCGCCGCTGAGCGCTTGCCGTTTGCCGATGGCGAGTTCGACTTCGTGTTCAGCCGTTACTCGGCACACCATTGGAGCGATGTCGGCCAGGCCTTGCGCGAAGTGCGTCGGGTACTGAAACCGGGCGGCATGGCGGCGTTTATTGATGTGTTGTCGCCCGGCAGCCCGCTGCTGGATACCTATTTGCAAACCGTCGAAGTGCTGCGCGACACCAGCCATGTGCGCGACTATTCGGCCAGCGAGTGGCTGCGTTTTGTCAGCGACGCGGGGTTGCATACCCGCAGCTACAGCCGCCAGCGGTTGCTGCTGGAATACAACTCCTGGGTTGAGCGCATGCGCACCCCGCAGAATTTGCGTGTGGCCATTCGTGAACTGCAGCAGGCCATGGGTGCGGAAGTGCGCGCGTATTTCGAGATTGGCGAAGACGGCAGCTTTAGTACCGATGTGTTGGTGCTCTGGGCTGAAAAATAGAACACCTATCTATCCGCTTCCGGCGTCATCCCCGCGCAGGCGGGGATCCAGAATTGAACAGGATTGCTCTGTTCGTCGCGACACTCTGGATTCCCGCCTGCGCGGGAACGACGGGGCTAAAGGTTGAGTTTTGTGCAGCGGGCCGCCAACGGCCCGTTCATTGATTGATTTGAGGAATGTATGAGCAAGCAGATTCTGATTCTTCCAGGCGACGGTATTGGTCCGGAAATCATGGCCGAAGCGGTCAAGGTGCTGGAGCTGGCCAACGACAAGTTCAGCCTGGGCTTTGAGCTAAGCGAAGACGTGATCGGTGGCGCTGCCATCGATAAGCATGGCGTGCCCCTGGCTGACGAAACCCTGGCCCGCGCGCAAGCGGCCGATGCCATTCTGCTGGGCGCCGTCGGTGGCCCAAAGTGGGACAAGATCGAGCGCGATATTCGCCCCGAGCGCGGCCTGCTGAAAATCCGTTCGGCCCTGGGCCTGTTCGCCAACCTGCGTCCGGCCATTCTTTACCCGCAACTGGCTGACGCGTCGTCGTTGAAGCCGGAAGTGGTGGCGGGCCTGGATATTCTCATCGTCCGTGAACTGACCGGCGGCATCTATTTCGGCGCCCCGCGCGGTAGCAAAGAGCTGGAAAACGGCGAGCGTTTCGCCTTTGACACCCTGCCGTACAGCGAAAGCGAAATCCGTCGTATCGCCCGCGTTGGCTTCGACATGGCCCGTGTACGCAATAAAAAGCTCTGCTCGGTCGACAAAGCCAACGTGCTGGCCTCCAGCCAACTCTGGCGTGAAGTGGTTGAAGAAGTGGCCAAGGATTACCCGGACGTCGAACTCAGCCATATGTACGTCGACAACGCCGCCATGCAGTTGGTCCGTGCGCCCAAGCAGTTCGATGTGATGGTTACCGACAATATGTTCGGTGACATTCTGTCGGATGAGGCTTCCATGCTTACCGGTTCCATCGGCATGCTGCCGTCCGCCTCGCTGGATGCCAACAACAAAGGCATGTACGAGCCGTGCCACGGTTCGGCGCCGGATATCGCCGGGCAGGGCATTGCCAACCCATTAGCGACCATTTTGTCGGTGTCCATGCTGCTGCGTTACAGCTTTAACCAGAGCGAAGCGGCAGCGGCCATTGAGCAGGCAGTCAGCGTGGTGTTGGATCAAGGTTTGCGCACGGGCGACATCTGGTCGGCCGGGCATACCAAGGTCGGCACCCGTGAAATGGGTGACGCTGTTGTAGCAGCGCTTAAGGCGCTCTAAGCAAGAACCGCTTTCGGGGTCGCAAGGGCGCCATCAAGTCGGTTACTCTCTGCGGCCCCCTCGAAAGCGGGGCTTCGTATTCATGTTTTCTTAAGGTGTAGTTGCGATGAAGCGTGTAGGTCTGATCGGTTGGCGCGGGATGGTCGGTTCCGTACTCATGCAGCGGATGCTCGAAGAGCAGGATTTCGATTTGATCGAACCGGTGTTCTTCACCACATCCAACGTCGGTGGCCAAGGCCCTGCCGTGGGCAAGGACATTGCCCCGCTGAAAGACGCTTACAGCATTGACGAGCTGAAAAGCCTTGATGTGATCCTCACATGCCAAGGCGGCGACTACACCAGCGAAGTATTCCCCAAGCTGCGCGAGGCGGGCTGGAAGGGCTACTGGATTGACGCGGCCTCGTCGCTGCGTATGGATGACGACTCGGTTATCGTCCTCGACCCGGTCAACCGCAAGGTTATCGACCAGGCGCTGGACGCGGGCACCAAAAACTACATCGGCGGCAACTGCACCGTCAGCCTGATGCTGATGGCATTGGGCGGTCTGTTCGAAGCCGGTCTGGTGGAGTGGATGAATGCCATGACCTACCAGGCTGCCTCCGGCGCTGGTGCGCAGAACATGCGCGAGCTGATCAAACAAATGGGCGCGACCCACGCCGCCGTTGCCGATGAACTGGCCAACCCGGCCAGCGCCATTCTCGATATCGACCGCAAAGTGGCCGAAGCCATGCGCGGCGAAGCGTTCCCCACCGAGAACTTCGGCGTGCCCTTGGCCGGCAGCCTGATTCCGTGGATCGATAAAGAACTGCCCAACGGCCAGAGCCGCGAAGAGTGGAAAGGCCAGGCCGAGACCAACAAAATTCTCGGCCGCTTCAAGAGCCCGATTCCGGTTGATGGCATCTGTGTGCGTATCGGTGCCATGCGCTGCCACAGCCAGGCGCTGACCCTGAAGCTGAACAAAGACGTGCCGTTAAGCGATATCGAAGGCCTGATCAGCCAGCACAACCCGTGGGTAAAACTGGTGCCAAACCAGCGCGAGCTGAGCATGAAGGAACTGACCCCGACTGCCGTGACGGGCACCCTGACCGTTCCGGTTGGCCGTCTGCGCAAGCTGAACATGGGTTCGCAATACCTGGGCGCCTTTACCGTTGGCGACCAGTTGCTGTGGGGTGCTGCTGAACCGCTGCGCCGTATGCTGCGGATTCTGCTCGAGCGTTAAACAACCGTTGTGAAAAAGCAGCCTTGGGGCTCGCCGGTTAACGCCGGCGCCGCGCCAAGGCTGTTTTTTTATGCCCGTGCGGGTACAGTGCCGCTCCCCGCGTTCCACCCCAGGCTTTTTCAGCAGAGGTAACAGCATGAGCCAGACCTTCGATATCGCCATTATTGGCGCCACCGGCACCGTCGGCGAAACCCTTGTGCAGGTGCTGGAAGAGCGCGGTTTTCCCATTGGCACGCTGCATTTGTTGGCCAGTATTGAGTCGGCCGGCGCTTCGGTGCCGTTTCGCGGCAAGAACGTGCGGGTGCGGGAAGTCGAGCAGTTCGACTTCAGTCAGGTGCAGATGGTGTTCTTTGCAGCGGCCGAGCAGGTCACCCATAGCTTTGCACCGCGCGCCCAGGCGGCCGGTTGCTCGCTGATCGACTTGTCTGGCGCCTTGGCGGTGGAGCTGGCGCCAATGGTGGTGCCGGAAGCCAATGCGGCGGTGCTGGAAACCCTCAAGGCTCCCTTTCAGATCAATAGCCCTAGCCCCTGCGCGATTGCCTTGGCTGTGGCTCTGGCGCCATTACGCGAGCAACTGGGCATTCAGCGAGTCAACGCTACGGCCTGTTTGGCGGTATCCAGCGTTGGCCGGGAAGGGGTGTCAGAACTGGCTCGGCAAACGGCGGAATTGTTGAACGTAAGGCCGCTAGAACCGCGTTTTTTTGATCGGCAGATTGCTTTTAATGTGCTGGCTCAGGCCGGAAAGCCTGATGCCACAGGCTATAGCCGGGTAGAAAAGCGCTTGGTTGAAGAGCTCAAGTTAGTGCTGGCCGAGCCGACCCTGAAAGTGTCCGCCACCTGCGTGCTCGCCCCAGTATTTTTCGGTGATAGCCTCAGCGTCTCATTGCAGTGCGCTAACGCCGTTGACCTGGCAGAAGTGAATGCTGCATTGGAAGCCGCTGAGGGTATTGAGCTGGTAGAAGAGGGCGATTATCCGACCGTGGTCGGTGACGCTGTCGGCCAAGATGTGATCTATGTCGGTCGGGTTCGTGTCGGCCTCGACGATTTGTACGAACTCAATTTGTGGATTGCGTCTGATAATGTGCGCAAAGGCGCTGCTCTGAACGCTGTGCAAATCGCTGAGTTATTGATAAAACACTATCTGTAAAAGATACTTACCTAGAAATTTGAAGAATCATTCTAGCTTGGCCTATCTTGGTATATCCGGGGGCTGAGCTGTTGTTGGTTGGGGAACCGCCATTCGGCGGAACAGGCAGCAACTGTATAAGACCCTCTCGCAGTTCGAGAAGAAAAGATAAAACAAGGGATATCGCTATGGCTCGGGTTCGCAAACTGGTGCTGGCAATCGCGGCTGCTTCGGCGCTGACGTCCGGTATGGCGCACGCGTTGGGGCTCGGGGAAGTGACCCTGAAGTCGGCGCTGAATCAGCCATTGGACGCAGAAATCGAATTGGTCGAAGTTCGAGATCTGTCTTCTACCGAGGTGGTTCCCAACCTCGCATCCCCTGAAGAATTCAATAAAGCCGGCATTGATCGACAGTTCTTTCTGACCGATCTCAAGTTCACGCCGGTACTCAAGCCCAATGGCAAGAGTGTTATCCGCGTTACCTCCAGCAAGCCAATCCGTGAGCCTTACCTGAACTTCCTGGTGGAAGTGCTGTGGCCGAGCGGCCGTGTACTGCGTGAATACACCGTACTGCTTGATCCGCCGCTCTATTCCCCACAAGCCGCTGCCGCCGCCGCGCCGAAAGCGCCCGTTGCCGCGCCCGCCGCTAAACCTGCGATTAAACCGACCGTGCCGGCAGCGCCAGCTGCTCGCCCAGCCGCCCCGGTTGCCGCTGAGCCAGCGCCAGCTGCACGTCCTGCCGCTCCTGCGCCAGCGCCGAGCCCAGCTCCGGCCGGCAAGGTTGCAGGCGACACCTACAAAACCACCTCCAGCGACACACTGTGGGAAGTGGCGCAACGCACCCGCTCCAGCGGTTCGGTGCAGCAGGCCATGTTGGCCATTCAAGATCTCAACCCGGATGCCTTCCTCGACGGCAATATCAACCGCCTGAAAAGCGGCCAAGTATTGCGTCTGCCCGATGACCAGCAAATCAAAGCGCGCTCGCAGAGCGATGCCATTGCCCAGGTTGCTCAACAGACCAGCGCCTGGCGTGAAGGCCGTGGCCTGGCCGCCAGCGGTGCGCGTCAACTGGATGCCACCAAACGCGCCACTGCCGGTGATGCTCCGGCCAAGACCGACGAAAAAGACAGCTTGAAGCTGCTCTCCGGTGACGCTGGTAAAGCGGCTAAGGGCAGTGACAAGGGCGCGAGCGGTGACACCAAAGCGCTTAACGACAAGCTCGCGGTCACCAAAGAAAGCCTGGACTCCACTCGCCGTGAAAACGACGAGCTCAAAGGCCGCATGACCGATCTGCAAAGCCAGTTGGACAAGCTCAATCGTCTGATTCAGCTCAAAGACAGCCAGATGGCCAAGCTGCAGGCCGATATCGCCGCTAAAGGTAATCAACCTGCTGCCAACGCGGCCGCCGCAGCTGCTGCGCCGGCTGCTGCCGCTAGCACCACGCCAGCCATCGAGCCCGCTAAACCAGCGGCAGCGGCAGAAGCGACCCCGCCAGTAGCCGCCACTGGCGACAAGCCAGCCGCGCCAGACTACAACTACAGCGACGAACAAGCCGCCAAGCCGGCTGATAGCGCCGCCGAAGCCGCTAAACCAGCCGAAGCTGAGCCGGCTCCAGCGCCTGCACCCACTCCAGCGCCTGCTCCAGCGCCGCAGCCAGAAGCGCAGAAGCCCGCGCCGGCGCCGGTGGTTGAGCCTCAACCGGCCGAAGAAACCAGCTTTGTTGACGACCTGTTCGCCAACCCTATGCTGTTGGGTATTGCCGGTGGCGGCGCCCTGTTGCTGTTGTTGATCGGCCTGATGGTGCTATCGCGCCGCAACGCGCAAAAAGAAGCGCAACTGCACATTGACCTGGCTGCCGACGATGAGCCAAGCCCGTTCAACAATGATCTGGACGTGCCGGATACCTCCTTCGATAACCTGGACAGCGACCTCGACGCACCCTTGGCACCGACCAAGGAAGAGCGTGTGACCGCGCAAACCGGCGACGTGCTCGGCGAAGCTGATATCTACATCGCTTACGGCCGTTTCACCCAGGCTGCGGAACTGCTGCAAGACGCGATCAACAACGAGCCGCATCGTGCCGACCTGCGCCTGAAATTGATGGAAGTGCAGGCCGAACTGGGCGACCAGGAAGGTTTTGCCCGTCAGGAACGCGAGTTGAACGAAATCGGTGGTGCTTACAGCGAAATCGAACAGCTGAAATCGCGCTACCCAGGCATGGCCGTCGCCGCGTTGGGTGCCTTCGCTGGTGCCAACGCTGCCTCGGCGCTGGATAACGATGCGGATAACTTCAGCCTCGACGACCTGACTCTGGACGATCCAGAGCCGGCCGCCGCTCCAGCTGATGATATGGACTTGAGCCTCGACGACCTCGAAGCCGAGCTAGACCGCGACCTGACCTCGGGCAGCAACGATTCGCTGAACGACTTCGGCGACCTGAGCCTGGGCGATGATGAGTTGGACCTGACCTCCACTAGCTCACCAGCCGCCAGCGGCCTGAGCGACCTGGATTTCGATCTGAGCCTGGACGACACCCCAAGCACCAGCAGCAACGCGGCACTGAGCGACGACCTGGCTGATTTCAGCCTGGATCTGGACGAGCCCAAAGCTGCTGCGCCCGCCGAGGAAGATGACTTCCTGCTGAGCCTGGATGACGACCTCAGCAGCTCCAGCAGCAGCGATTTCTCCAGCACCAATGATTTCTCCAGTAACAACGACTTCGCGGACCTCAGCCTGGAACCAGACGCTACGCCAGAGCTGGACGCCGGTCTGGACGCCGAGCACGAACTGCCGGCCGACTTCGACCTGTCCGTACCGGACGACGCCCCAAGCGCGCCGGTCTCCAACGAGACATTCGCCGCCAAGCTGGATGAAGTGACTGCCGAGCTGGATCAGATGAGTGAAAAACTGGACCTGCCGGAAGAAGACGACTTCGACTCGCTGATCGCCCCTGCCAGCAGCCCGGCCGCTGCCGGCCTGGATGCCGACGACGACTTCGACTTCCTGTCCGGTACCGACGAAACCGCCACCAAGCTCGATCTGGCTCGCGCCTACATCGACATGGGTGACAGCGAAGGCGCCCGCGACATCCTTGATGAAGTGATCAGCGAAGGTTCCGACGCCCAACAACAGGAAGCGCGCGAGCTGATCGCCCGTATCGTCTGATCCATGACTGAAGCAACACCGACAGCGGCGGCCGAAATGGCCGCCGTTGGCTTTTCCAGAATCGCCCTTGGCGTTGAATACAAAGGCTCGCGTTATCGTGGCTGGCAACGTCAGGCCTCCGGCGTGGCGACTGTTCAGGAAGAGCTGGAAAAAGCCTTATCCCGCGTGGCCGATTCTGCCGTAGTGCTCAACTGCGCCGGGCGTACCGATGCTGGTGTGCATGCCTGCGGCCAAGTGGTGCATTTCGATACCCAGGCCGAACGCTCCATGAAAGCCTGGGTGATGGGCGCCAACATCAATTTGCCCCACGACATCAGCGTGACCTGGGCCAAGGTGATGCCGGCGCACTTTCATGCGCGCTTTAAAGCCACTGCCCGGCGCTACCGCTATGTCATCTATAACGATCAGATTCGTCCGGCGCACCTGGGTGAAGAGATCACCTGGAATCACCGCCCGCTGGATGTCGAGCGCATGCGCGAGGCCGCTCAGTATCTGGTTGGGGAACACGACTTCAGCGCCTTCCGCGCCGGCCAATGCCAAGCCAAATCGCCGATCAAAAAGATGCATCACCTGCGGGTTACCCAGCACGGCAAGATGATTGTGCTGGACCTGCGCGCCAACGCCTTTCTGCACCATATGGTGCGCAACATTGCCGGCGTGCTGATGACTATTGGCGCCGGTGAGCGTCCGGTGGAGTGGATGAAAGAGGTGCTGGAGTCGCGAATTCGCCGCACCGGTGGCGTAACGGCGCATCCGTTTGGCCTGTACTTGGTTCAGGTGGAATATCCGGCAGAATTCGTGCTGCCTGAGCGATATATCGGCCCGCATTTCCTCTCGGGCCTACCGGACCTGTGCTGACGCTCAGCAACTGGCTTTGCTACCATCCCTGCCTCTGAATAAAGAGCTTCTGAACAAAAGGTACGTTGCCGTGGCAGTCGTTCGTAGCAAAATCTGTGGCATCACCCGACTCGAAGACGCCCTTGCGGCCATCGAGGCGGGCGCCGACGCCATTGGCTTTGTGTTCTATGCCAAAAGCCCACGGGCGGTAACGGCTGAGCAGGCGCGCGCAATCATCGCGGCGTTGCCGCCTTTTGTGACCACCGTGGGCTTGTTTGTTGATATGCCGCGCGCCGAGCTGACGACCTTGTTGCAGGCGGTGCCGCTGGATCTGTTGCAGTTCCATGGTGACGAAACAGCCGCTGACTGTGCTGGCTATGGGCGGCCGTTTATTAAAGCGCTGCGGGTGCAGGCCGGTGACGACGTCAGCGCGATGATCGCGCTTTATCCAGAGGCTTCAGGCATTCTGCTCGACACCTTTGTCGCCGGCGTGCCAGGCGGTACCGGTGAGGCGTTTGACTGGAGCCTGGTGCCGGAGCAGTCGCCCAAACCCATTATTCTGGCCGGTGGTTTGACCGCAGAAAACGTTCGCGCTGCTATCGAGCAAGTACAGCCTTATGCGGTGGATGTCAGCGGCGGGGTAGAGCAGAGCAAAGGCATTAAGAGTGGGGAAAAAGTACGGGCGTTTATCCGTGCGGTGAAGGGCGCTTAGGCGCGAGCGATGGCATGTGACGGCTGGCCAGTAGTGGCCGTCCATACCCCTGTCGCCGCGCAAGCGCATGAACTTCGCGCAGGCTTAGGGGTTTAACCCATACAGCGGTAAGCGGCAGTAGCGAGTCCAGCCCCGGCGCCCATGAGCGTAACGGCCGGACGGCAAACCTGAATTTTTGCTTGGTGCAGGCAACCGGTAACAGGGTCTGAACAAGCCAACAGCTTTGGAGATTGAGTGCATGAGTAACTGGCTGGTAGATAAGCTGATCCCATCGATCATGCGTTCCGAGGTGAAAAAGAGCTCTGTTCCCGAGGGCTTGTGGCACAAGTGCCCATCCTGCGAAGCGGTGCTCTACCGCCCCGAACTGGAAAAGACCCTGGATGTTTGCCCCAAGTGCAACCACCACATGCGTATCGGTGCTCGCGCCCGTCTGGATATCTTCCTCGACGCCGAAGGCCGTGAAGAAATTGGCGCCGACCTGGAGCCAGTTGACCGTCTGAAATTCCGCGACGGCAAAAAATACAAAGACCGCCTCAGCGCCGCGCAAAAGCAGACCGGCGAAAAAGATGCCCTGATCGCCATGCGCGGCACCCTTGAGCAAATCCCCGTTGTTGCATGTGCTTTTGAATTCGCCTTTATGGGCGGTTCGATGGGCGCCATCGTCGGAGAGCGTTTTGTTCAGGCCGCCAACGTAGCCTTGAAAGAGCGCGCGCCGCTGGTGTGCTTTGCCGCTTCCGGTGGTGCGCGTATGCAGGAAGCGCTGATCTCGCTGATGCAAATGGCCAAGACCTCGGCGGTACTGGCCCGTCTGCGGGAAGAGGGCGTACCGTTTATCTCCGTGCTCACCGACCCGGTTTATGGTGGCGTCTCGGCCAGCTTGGCCATGCTCGGTGATGTGATTGTGGCTGAGCCCAAGGCGTTGATCGGCTTTGCCGGCCCTCGCGTGATTGAGCAAACCGTGCGTGAGAAGCTGCCGGAAGGTTTCCAGCGCAGCGAGTTTCTCCAGGCCCACGGCGCGATCGACATGATCATTTCCCGTCAGGAGCTGCGTCCGCGTTTGGCGCGCCTGTTGGCGCAAATGCAAAACCTGCCGACGCCGGCCATTACCCCGCCCGCTATCAGCGCATGAGTAACAGCCCCGTGCAGCGCGACCTGGCGCAATGGCTGAGTTACTTGGAGCAGTTGCACCCGGTAGCCATCGACATGGGGCTGGATAGATCCAGAGAGGTGGCCAGCCGCCTCGGTCTGGGCCGGCCGGCAGCCACGGTGATTACCGTAACGGGCACCAACGGCAAAGGCTCCACCTGCGCGTTTCTCGCCGCGCTGTTGGCTGAGCAGGGCCTGAAAGTCGGCGTGTATAGCTCGCCGCACTTGCTGCGCTACAACGAGCGTGTGCAGGTGGCGGGCGTCGAAGCCACTGACGCCGAACTGTGCGAAGCTTTCGCGGCCGTTGAAGCGGCCCGCAGCGAAATCTCCCTGACCTACTTTGAAGTCGGCACCTTGGCCGCGTTCTGGCTGTTCCAGCGCAGTGGCCTGGATGCGGCGGTGCTGGAAGTGGGGCTGGGCGGGCGCCTGGATACAGTCAATCTGATCGATCCCGATCTGGCGTTGGTCACCAGCATTGGTTTGGACCACGCCGAGTATCTGGGTGATACCCGCGAATCGGTGGCGATCGAAAAAGCCGGCATCTTTCGCGCGGGCGTCCCGGCTATTTGCGGCGACCTCAACCCGCCGTTGCCCATGCTGCAACATGCCGATGCATTGAAAGCGCCGTTCCTATTGCGCGGCCGCGATTACGATCTGGCCGTGACTGAGCAGGGCTGGCATTGGCGCGGCGTGAATGTCGCCCGCGAAGAAATCAGCCTGCACGACCTGCCATTGCTGGGTTTGCCGATGGAAAACGCGGCGCTGGCGTTGCAGGCCTACGCGCTGCTCGACCTGCCGTGGCAGGTTGACCAGTTGGTCACGGCGTTGCAGCGCACCCGGGTAACCGGGCGCCTGGACCGGCGCGTGGTGAATTGGCGTGGCAAGGCACTCACGCTGCTGCTGGATGTTGGGCATAATCCCCATGCCGCCGAGTATCTGGCGCAGCGTTTGACTAGTCAGGCGCTGGCAGGTAAGCGTCTGGCGGTGTTCGGTTTGTTGGCCGACAAGGACCTAGCTGGGGTTGTCGCGCCGTTGCTTAAGCAAGTAGCAGCCTGGGCTGTAGCGCCACTGCCAACACCGCGTTCGCGGCCGGCCGCAGAGCTGCAAGCGACATTGTTGAACCTTGGCGCCGATGTGGTTGCCTATGACGACATCGCCGCGGCACTTGAAGCGCAGCTAAACCGCGCCACTGCTGATGATGAAATACTGTTGTTTGGTTCTTTTTACTGCGTGGCCGAGGCCCTGGAATGGCTGGCCCGCCATGCCATGGGGGACGTAGGGAATGGCTTTGCTGGATAAAGGCTTGAAGCAACGGGTAGTCGGTGCGTTGGTGCTGGTGGCGCTAGCGATTATTTTCTTGCCGATGTTGCTGTCGCGTCCGGATGAGTCGCGCCGCGTGGTCGTCGACGCGCCCGCCATGCCGCAAGCGCCGGCCATGCCTGAAGTGGCGCAGGAGCCGGTTTCCGTCCCAGAGCCTGAGTTGCTGCCGGAAGAGCCGGTCCCGGTTGACCAGCCCGCGACAACGCCTGCGCCATTGCCGACGGCTCCGGTTGCCATCACGCAGCCATCTACGCCACCGTCCACGCCAATTTCGCCGGCCCCATCGGTGCCCGTATCGGCAAAACCGCCCGCTACCGCTAGCGCCACCCCGGCCGCTCCGGCTGCCGCGCCTAGTCGTCTGGACGCTAATAGCCTGCCGATCAGTTGGTCGATCCAATTGGCGAGCCTGTCCAATCGTGCCAGCGCAGAAAGCCTGCAAAAAACCCTGCGTAGCCAGGGTTACAACGCCTATATCCGCAGTGCCGAAGGCATGAATCGGGTGTTTGTCGGGCCGTTGATCGAACGCGCCGAGGCGGACCGCCTGCGTGATCAACTCACTAAACAGCAAAAGCTCAAAGGCTTTGTGGTGCGCTTTCAGCCGGAAAGCAGCTGAGTAGGTGCGTAGGCTGTGCTGCGCGCACCAGTGCGTACTCAGGGCGGACGCTTGATGTGCCCGCCTAATCGACACGAGCCAACCCCCGCCGCAGCCTATTCTTTTCGCCCGGCGGCAATGAATTAATCTGCGTCTGATGAATCTCGGGTTACTCCTTGCCGAGCGCTCTGCTAAAATCCCGCGCCTCTTCCGTCGGTAGGCCTGCAACGTGCCATTTACCTGGGTCGATTGGGCGATCATCGCCGTTATCGCGATCTCCAGTTTAATCAGCTTGAAACGTGGCTTCGTCAAAGAGGCCCTGTCGCTGGTGACCTGGATCATTGCCGGGGTCGTTGCCTGGATGTTTGGCGGCGCACTCTCCCAGCACCTGGTTGATTACATCGACACCCCTTCCGCCCGCGTTATTGCCGGGTGTGCCATTCTTTTCGTCGCCACCTTGTTAGTGGGTGCGCTATTTAATTTTCTTATTGGCGAGCTGGTTCGCGTTACCGGACTATCGGGCACTGACCGTGTGCTAGGCATGGTATTTGGTGCCGCGCGTGGTGGTTTGCTGGTGGTGTTGCTGGTCGGCCTGCTGAGCCTGGCGCCGGTGACCCAGGATTCCTGGTGGCAACAGTCGGCGTTAGTCCCGCATTTTCTGATCGTCGCCGATTGGTCGAAAAACATGATTCTTACCCTGGCCAGTCAATGGCTGGCCAGTGGTGTGAGTGGGCCTGCGGAGTTGTCGTTTAAAAACGTGCTGCAGCCAAAACCGCTTTAAGCAGTAGATAGACAGTTTTTGAAGGGTAGCGGACGCGGTGTAAGCGGGCGCTACGGCTTCGTTGCTTTTAAACCTAGATAGGGGTTGCGTCGCATGTGTGGCATCGTCGGTATCGTCGGTAAGTCGAACGTCAATCAGGCGCTGTATGACGCGCTTACCGTCCTCCAACATCGCGGCCAGGACGCTGCCGGTATCGTGACCAGCCATGATGGCAAGCTGTACCTGCGCAAGGACAACGGCCTGGTTCGCGACGTCTTCCATCAGCGCCATATGCAGCGTCTGGTCGGGCATATGGGCATCGGCCATGTGCGCTACCCAACCGCAGGCAGCTCCACCTCGGCAGAGGCGCAGCCGTTCTACGTGAACTCGCCGTACGGCATCACCCTGGCGCACAACGGCAACTTGACCAACGTCGAGCAGCTGGCCAAGGAGATCTACGAGTCGGACCTGCGCCACGTCAACACCAACTCCGATTCGGAAGTGCTGCTCAACGTGTTCGCCCATGAACTGGCGGTACGCGGCAAGCTGCAACCCACCGAAGACGACGTGTTCGCTGCGGTCACCGACGTGCACAAACGCTGCTCCGGTGGTTACGCAGTAGTCGCCATGGTGACTGGCTACGGCATTGTTGGTTTCCGCGACCCGAACGGCATTCGCCCGATCGTGTTTGGCCAGCGCCATACCGACGAAGGCGTGGAATATATGATCGCCTCCGAAAGCGTCTCGCTGGACGTGCTCGGCTTCACCCTGATCCGCGACCTGGCTCCGGGCGAAGCGGTGTACATCACCGAAGACGGCAAGCTCTCTACCCGTCAGTGCGCCACCAACCCGAAATACGCCCCGTGCATTTTCGAACACGTGTACCTGGCCCGTCCGGATTCGATCATGGACGGTATCTCGGTATACAAAGCGCGCCTGCGTATGGGCGAGAAGCTGGCCGAGAAAATTCTCCGCGAGCGCCCAGACCACGATATCGACGTGGTTATCCCAATTCCGGACACCAGCCGCACCTCGGCACTGGAATTGGCCAACCACCTGGGCGTGAAATTCCGCGAAGGCTTCGTGAAAAACCGCTATATCGGCCGCACCTTCATCATGCCCGGCCAAGCGGCGCGCAAGAAATCGGTACGCCAGAAGCTCAACGCTATTGAGCTGGAGTTCCGCGGCAAGAACGTCATGCTGGTGGATGACTCCATCGTGCGCGGCACCACTTGCAAGCAGATTATTCAAATGGCCCGCGAAGCTGGCGCCAAGAACGTTTACTTCTGCTCGGCAGCACCTGCCGTGCGTTACCCGAACGTGTACGGCATCGATATGCCCAGCGCCCATGAGCTGATTGCGCACAACCGCACGACTGAACAAGTGGCTGAGCTGATCGGCGCTGATTGGCTGATTTACCAAGACCTCAGTGACTTGATCGAAGCGGTCGGCGGCGGCAAGGTGAAAATCGATCACTTTGACTGCGCGGTATTCGACGGCAAGTACGTCACTGGCGATGTCAGTGAGGCTTACCTGAACCGTATCGAGCAGGCGCGTAACGACTCGTCAAAGATCAAGACCAATGTGGTCAGCGCCATTATTGATCTGTACAACAACTGATAAGCCCAGCCCGCTCTGGCGGGCTGCACACCTTTTGCGATGGAGTAGGGCATGACACAGGAATGGGATGCCGGCCGGCTGGACAGCGACCTTGAAGGCGTAGGTTTTGACACCCTGGCGGTGCGCGCCGGCCAGCACCGCTCGGCTGAGCAGGAGCACGGCGAGGCGATGTTCTTCACCTCCAGCTATGTGTTCCGTAGCGCCGCCGAGGCCGCTGCGACCTTTGCTGGCGACAAGCCGGGCAACGTCTATTCGCGTTACACCAACCCTACCGTGCGCACCTTTGAGGAGCGCATTGCCGCCCTGGAAGGCGCCGATCAAGCGGTGGCCATGGCTTCCGGTATGTCGGCGATCATGGGCGCGATCATGTCGCTGTGCAGCGCTGGCGACCATGTGTTGGTGTCGCGCAGTGTGTTTGGCTCGACCATCAGCCTGTTCGAGAAGTACCTCAAGCGTTTTGGCGTGCAGGTCGACTATGTCGAGCTGTCCAACGTCGAAGGCTGGGGCGCGGCGTGCAAGCCGAACACCAAGCTGTTCTTTGTGGAGTCGCCGTCCAACCCGCTGGCCGAGTTGGTGGATATCGCCGCTCTCGCTGAGGTGGCCCATAGCCGTGGCGCGCTGCTGATCGTCGACAACTGCTTCTGCACCCCGGCCTTGCAAAAACCGCTGAGCTTGGGCGCCGACGTGGTGGTGCATTCGGCCACCAAGTTTATCGACGGCCAAGGCCGTTGCTTGGGCGGCGTGGTGGCTGGGCGTGAAGCGCTGATGAAGGAAGTTGTGGGTTTTCTGCGCACCTGCGGGCCGACCCTTAGCCCGTTCAACGCCTGGATTTTCCTTAAAGGCCTGGAAACCCTGCGTATCCGTATGCAGGCCCATTGCGCTAGCGCGCAGATTCTCGCTGAGTGGCTGGAAAAGCAGCCCGGCATCGAGAAAGTGCACTACGCCGGCCTGCCGAGCCACCCGCAGCACGAACTGGCCAAGCGTCAGCAGCGCGCGTTTGGCGCGGTGGTGAGCTTTGAAGTGAAGGGCGGCAAAGAGGGTGCCTGGCGCTTTATCGATGCCACCCGTTTGCTGTCGATCACCGCCAACCTCGGTGATAGCAAATCCACCATCACTCACCCGAGTACCACTTCCCACGGCCGTTTGAGCCCGGAAGAGCGAGCGGCGGCTGGCCTGCGCGATAGCTTGATTCGTGTGGCCGTGGGCTTGGAAGAAGTGGAAGACATCCAGGCCGATCTGGCCCGTGGTCTTGCGGCGCTGTGATTGAGCGGGCGCGATGATTGAGTTGGAAGTCGGCGCCTCCTTGCCCAACAACGGTAAGGTGGCCCTGGTCACCGGCGCCGCTCGCGGTATTGGCTTGGGCATCGCTGCCTGGCTGATCGCTGAGGGTTGGCAGGTGGTGCTGGCCGATACCGAGCGGGAGCGCGCTGCCAAGGTGGCCAGAGTGCTGGGTGAAAATGCCTGGTTTGTGGCCATGGACGTCAGCCAGGAAAGCCAGGTGGTGGAGGGGGTGGCCCAAGTGCTCGGGCAGTTTGGTCGCCTGGATGCACTGATCAACAACGCCGGGATTGCCGACCCACATAACTCGCCGCTCGATAGCCTCGAACTCGCCCACTGGAATCGCGTGTTGGCGGTCAACCTCAGCGGGCCGCTGTTACTGGCCAAACATTGCGCGCCTTACTTGCGTGCACACTACGGCGCCATCATCAATATCACCTCGACCCGCGCCCATCAGGCCGAAGCCAATACCGAAGCCTACTCAGCGAGCAAGGGTGGCCTGCTGTCCTTGACCCACGCCTTGGCCGTTAGCCTGGGCCCGGATATCCGCGTGAACGCGGTCAGCCCAGGCTGGATTGATGCCCGCGATCCTTGTGAACGCCGTGCGCAGCCCTTGAGCGATGCCGATCATGATCAGCATCCGGCGGGTAGGGTAGGCACGGTAGAAGATGTAGCCGCGCAAGTGGCCTGGCTGCTGTCAGCCAGCGCCGGCTTTATCACCGGCCAGGAATTTGTCGTTGACGGCGGCATGAGCAGAAAGATGATTTACCGCTAAACGCCGAAGGGTGCGCTGTGCGCACAGCACGCCCTGCGACAGATCCCGATTTTACGGCTAACCGTAACGAGCGGCCTTAACGCGGCCGCAAGTCAATCGCCGAATCCCCTTGCCCATCAAACAACTGCCCAGGCTTGGCCGGCAGAATGCTTGGCCGAGCGTTGTCACCGGTACCGTCGAGTACGCGGATATCGCTGTATTTCTTGCCAGACAAGGCCGCCAAGCCAGCCGCATCGCGGACCACGGTTGGGCGCAGGAATACCATCAGGTTGCGTTTGGTGTGGGTTTCCTTGCTAGAGCGAAACAGCCGGCCCAGCCAGGGTATATCACCGAGCAGCGGCACCCTTGAGTCGCTCATGGTGACGTCGTCCTGAATCAAACCGCCGAGCACGATTACTTGGCCGTCCTCGGCGAGAATGGTGCTTTTGATCGAGCGTTTGTTGGTGATCAAGTCCACTGCTTGCGCGGAGATCGTCGCGCTGGGGGCAATCGAGGAAATTTCCTGCTCTATCTCCAGGCGCAATGAAGCGCCGTCGTTTATGTGCGGCGTGACCTTGAGGGTGACGCCGATATCTTTTCGCTCGATGGTGGTGAACGGGTTGGTGGTGCCGTTGGTGGTGCCGCTGGTGCTGTAGGAGCCGGTCTGGAATGGCACGTTCTGGCCCACCAGAATTTCTGCCTTCTGGTTATCCAATGTCAGCAGGCTGGGAGTGGAAAGCAGATTGCTTTTACTATTGGCCGACAGGGCGGTAATCAGCGCGCCGAAATTTTTGCTGCCCAGGCCGATAATGGCGCCGTCAGGCAAGTTGCCGGGTACCTCGTCATCCCTTATCGCCTGCAACACCGAACCTACGGAAAGCCCGGTGTTGGTGAAGTTCACCCCACCCAGACCGCCGGTGCTGCCACGGGCATCTACCGCCCACTGCACGCCAAGCGCATCACTGATATCACCGGAAATTTCCACGATTGCCGCCTCGACCATTACTTGAGCGCGGGGCACGTCCAGTTGATGCACGATATCTTCCAGCATTGCCACGGTATCGGGCTCCGCTAACAGCACTAGCGCGTTCAGGCTTTCGTCGGCACGGATCAGAATATTCTGCGGCTTGCCGCCTCCTGCCTCCGCTCCACCGCCCGCTGGATTTTTGATTCCTTCGGAGATTTCGCCGAGCACGGTGGCCAGAGTCTTGGCGTCGTTGTGGCGCAGGCGAATCACCCGCGTATTGGCCGAACGGCTGCTGGGCGTATCCAGCGATTTTGCCAAACCGATCATGCGTGCTCGCGCAGCAGGCGGACCCAGCAAAATCAGGCGGTTGGTACGGGTGTCGGCAATTACTTGAGTGCCCGAGGTGCCCTTGGCCTGGCCGCGAGAAATGCTGGCGTTCAGCGCTTCGGCGGCATCGGTGACCCAGGCATATTGCAGGTTGAGCACGCTGTAATCGTTTTCACTTTTCTGATCCAACTGGTGAACCAGGTCTTCGATACGGGTGACGTTGGCGCTGCGGTCGCTGATTATCAGCGCGTTGGCCGAGGTCACTGCGGCCA
>NZ_JBBNAH010000548.1:0-1041 GCF_037994325.1 Pseudomonas sp. | reverse complement strand
CAGAAACGACACCGGCAATTTGTCGATCAGCATCCGCTGCCAATCAAAGGCGGTCATGGCGTGTGGCTCAGGGGGGGAAACATGGGAGACGTCCTGCCTGTCTGGTGATGAAAAGTAGACGGCGGGGCGGGGAGTTAGGTTCGGAGTATTTGCGCGGCAATTGGCGCGGCAGAAACGACTGCGGGCAGCTCGAAGGCTGCCCGCAGGGGTGTGGCTGGTAGCGCGCTTAAGCGCTCATCTGCCATGGCTCAAGGTCGTAACCTTGCTGGTTCAATTCAGCCCGCGATTGTTGTAGCAGGCTTTCCAGTTTGGCTGGGTCGGTGAACGCGCTGGCGGACACTTGGGTGCGGCCCAGTAGACGGGTATTGGTGCGGTCGACTACAGAAAAATTCAGTTCGCCAGTGCCATCTTGTGGCGCCCAGGCGACGCATTGGAACGGTTGAAATGCACGATGAGCGATCAACAAAGCTTCGTTAACACGGAGCGGGGTGTTCATGGGGTTGTTTCTCCGATGGGTCCCAAACAGTAAGCGGCCGCTGGAGCGAGTCTTCGCTACTGTGGCCTTCAGGGTGTTGAGGCTGCACCTGACTCAGGAGTCACAACAAAGTCGCTGAAAAGAATAAAAAAGTCGCAAAACTGATAAAGGCGGCAGGTTTTTTTGATCAAAAGCCCCTCACCCGCCCTTCGGGCACCCTCTCCCGCAAGCGGGCGAGGGGATTGGGCAGCTAGCGAGTTAGCCCACAACGGAACTCGGTTGGCTCCCCTCTACCGCTTGCGGGAGAGGGGCTGGGGGTGAGGGCAGGTGCGGCGCATAAGCGGTCAAAGGAATTGGGCAGCGAGCGAGTTAGCCCACAACGGAACTCGGTAGGCTCCCCTCTCCCGCTTGCGGGAGAGGGGTTGGGG
This sequence comes from Pseudomonas sp., assembly GCF_037994325.1. GTDB lineage: Bacteria > Pseudomonadota > Gammaproteobacteria > Pseudomonadales > Pseudomonadaceae > Aquipseudomonas. The sequence goes on along the minus strand of NZ_JBBNAH010000548.1, from coordinate 138 downwards.
GTGAGGGCAGGGTGCGACGCGTTATTGCTGGTTGCGCTCATGCCGGTAAGCACTTACCGCCTCGTATACCGCTTTACGCAATCGATTAATCCCACCCAACGGCCGATGTTCCGGCAACGCGTGCCAGGGGTTAAACGA
>NZ_JBBNAH010000547.1:0-13365 GCF_037994325.1 Pseudomonas sp. | reverse complement strand
TGTTTGGCCTGCTGCTGTTCCTGATCCTTTGCTCGGCGTTTTTCTCAAGCTCCGAAACCAGCCTGCTTAGCCTTAACCGCTACCGCCTGCGCTACTTGGCCAAACAAGGTCGGCGTGGCGCCAAGCGCGCCAGCACCTTGCTCAACCGCCCACAGCTACTGCTGGGTATTCTGCATTTCGGCAATACCTTGGTGACCGTACTGGCCGCCACTGTCGCCGCGGTATTGGCACTGGAGCTGTGGGGCGAAGTCGGCCTGATCCTCTCCACCTTGGGCCTGACCCTGGCCTTGCTGCTGTTCGCCGATATCACGCCACGATCCCTCGCCGTATTGCGCCCGGAAGCGTTTGCCTTTCCGTTTAGCGCGCCGGTGCGCTTGTTGGTGGAGCTGTTTGCGCCGTTGGTGTGGCTGCTCAACGCCATTAGCAACGGTTTGCTGCGCCTGTGCGGCATCGACCCCACGCGTAAGCGCAAAGACGGCCTGAGTGCCGAAGAGCTGCGTAGTGTGGTGCGCGAAGCCACCCATGAGCTGCCGCAAAATCGCCAGAGCATGCTGCTGAGCATCCTCGACCTGGAAACGGTGACGGTTAACGACATCATGATTCCGCGCAATGAGGTCACCGGCATCGACCTCGACGACCCGCTGGACGACATCATCACCCAGCTGCGCACGACGTCGCACACGCGCCTGCCGGTGTTTCGCGGCGACCTTAATCAGATCGAAGGCGTGGTGCATATGCGCCAGATCGCCCGCCTGCTGACCCACGACCAGTTGACCATCGAAGCCCTGAGCGCTGCCGCTCACGAGCCCTACTTCGTGCCGGAAAGCACGCCGCTATCGACCCAGCTACTGAATTTCCAAAAACAGAAACGGCGCATTGGCATCGTGGTCGATGAGTACGGCGATGTGCAGGGCATCGTCACCCTGGAAGATATTCTGGAAGAGATCGTCGGCGACTTCAGCAACCAAGACGCCCTGCGCAGCCCCGATATTCACCCGCAAGAAGATGGCACCCAGGTGATCGACGGCGCCGCATATATTCGCGAAGTGAACAAAGCCTTGGGCTGGAGCCTGCCGTGTGACGGGCCAAAAACCCTTAATGGGTTGATTACCGAAGCGCTGGAAAATATTCCCGACAGCGCGGTGTGTTTGAAGATCGGCCCGTATCGGCTGGAAATCCTGCAGTCCACCGACAACCGCGTAAAAAGCGTGCGTGTCTGGCGCCCTGCGCCGCGCCTCAACCCAAATGCACCGAGTGAATCGGCTGATTAGCTGAAGGTGTGATTGTCAGCAGCGCTGCGGCGCTTTTATAGTCGAACTCCCCTGCCCCGCCTTGCCCACCGCAAGCCGGGCACGGCAGCTTCGGAAGGCCTCACAAAGCGCTCTTCCCCACGCTGCGCACCTCCCGCGTTTTATCCCTGCGCGCTGCCCCCACAATAATTTCGCCCATCAGAGGCCACGCATGACTAGCGCTATCAGCACCGCCATTGCCGACGAAGGCAAACCTGCGAACTCCACCGCCCGCGTCGCCACTGCCAGCTTTATTGGCACCGCCATCGAGTTCTACGATTTCTATGTGTACGCCACCGCAGCGGCGCTGGTGATCGGCCCGGTGTTTTTTCCCGCCACCTCCACCACGGCGCAAACCTTGGCGGCGTTTTTGAGTTTTGGTATCGCCTTTCTTGCGCGGCCACTGGGCTCGGCCTTGTTCGGCCACTTTGGCGACCGCGTAGGGCGTAAGTCGACGCTGGTGGCCTCGTTGCTGCTGATGGGCGTGTGCACCACGTTGATCGGCGTACTGCCGGGCTACGCCAGCATTGGCGCCTGGGCGCCGATACTGCTGTGCCTGCTGCGTTTCGGCCAAGGCCTGGGCTTGGGTGGCGAATGGGGTGGCGCGGCGTTGCTGGCCACCGAAAACGCCCCACCGGGCAAACGTGCCTGGTTTGGTATGTTTCCGCAGCTTGGCCCGTCGATTGGCTTTCTCGCCGCCAACGGCCTGTTCCTGACCCTGGCGATGACCTTGAGCGATGAGCAGTTCAAGGACTGGGGCTGGCGCATTCCGTTTCTACTTAGCGCCGTGCTGGTGATGGTTGGCCTATACGTGCGCCTGAAGCTGGAAGAAACCCCAGTATTTGCCAACGCCGTCGCCCGCCAAGAACGGGTGAAAGTGCCGCTGTTCGAACTGTTCAGCCACCACTGGGCACCGATGCTGTTGGGCGCCGGCGCCATGGTGGTGTGCTATGCGCTGTTCTATATCTCCACGGTGTTTTCCTTAAGCTACGGGATTTCCAGCCTGGGCTATACACGGGAAACCTTCCTCGGTCTGCTGTGCTTTGCCGTGGTGTTTATGGCGCTGGCGACACCGTTGTCGGCCTGGGCCAGCGACCGCTTTGGGCGCAAGCCGGTGTTGGTGGTCGGTGGCGTGTTGGCGATTATTTCCGGCTTTGCCATGGAGCCTTTGCTCACCCACGGCTCAACCTGGGCCGTGGCCCTGTTCCTAAGCATTGAGTTGTTTTTAATGGGCGTGACCTTTGCGCCGATGGGCGCATTGCTGCCGGAGCTATTCCCGACCCGCGTGCGTTATACCGGCGCGTCGGCGGCGTACAACCTGGGTGGGATTGTCGGGGCATCCGCCGCACCGTTTTTTGCCCAGCAGTTGGTGGCCATGGGTGGCTTGAGCTGGGTCGGTGGGTATGTGTCGGCGGCAGCGTTGCTCAGCGTGATTGCCGTGCTATGCCTGAAGGAAACCAAGAACGCCGATCTGCAACAGATCGGCTAACGGTAGGGTGTGCTGCGCGCACCACGCGATCTTGCCGAGATTGCAATGGTGCGCACAGCACACCCTACACGAGCTTAGAGCTCTACAACTACCGTTTGGGCGGCACGGGTCGCTTTAGCGCGGGCGGCATCGGTGGACTCATCGCGTGCCAGGGCTACGCCCATGCGGCGCTGACCATTCACTTCCGGCTTACCGAACAGGCGCAGCGCGGTATCTGGCTCGCTCAATGCAGCGCCCAGGTTGCTGAACGCGGTCTGGGTCGATTTACCTTCCACCAACACCACGGCCGAGGCTGATGGACCGAGCTGGCGAATGGCGGGAATCGGCAGACCAAGAATGGCGCGGGCATGCAGGGCAAATTCGGACAGGTCTTGGGAAATCAGGGTGACCAAACCGGTGTCGTGCGGGCGCGGGGAGATTTCGCAGAACCACACCTGATCGCCTTTAACGAACAGCTCCACACCAAACAAACCACGACCACCCAATGAACCGGTGACGGCCAGGGCGATGCGCTCGGCTTCGGCGCGGGCTTTATCGCTCATCACTTGTGGCTGCCAGGATTCCTGGTAGTCGCCTTTCACCTGGCGGTGGCCGACTGGCTGGCAAAAGGTCGTGCCGCCGATATGGCGCACGGTAAGCAGGGCAATTTCGTAGTCGAAGTCGATAAAGCCTTCCACGATCACTCGGCCCTTGCCGGCACGGCCGCCAGCTTGGGCGTAGTCCCAGGCGGCTTGCAGGTCGTCGGCGCTTTTCAGTACCGATTGGCCTTTGCCCGAGGAGCTCATGATCGGTTTGATCAGGCACGGAAAGCCCAGCGCTTGGGTGGCGGCTTTGGCTTCTTCAAAGGTGTCAGCGAAGCGGTACGGCGAGGTCGGCAGGCCAAGCTCTTCGGCGGCCAGGCGGCGGATGCCTTCGCGGTTCATGGTCAGCTGTGCGGCACGTGCGGTCGGGATCACGGTGTAGCCTTCGCTTTCCAGCTCAGCCAGGGTGGCGGTGGCAATGGCTTCGATTTCCGGCACGATGTAGTGCGGCTTTTCCAGCTCGATCACCGCACGCAGGGCGGCGCCGTCGAGCATGTCGACCACGTGGCTGCGGTGCGCGACCTGCATGGCCGGTGCGTTCGGGTAACGGTCCACAGCAATCACTTCAACGCCCAGGCGCTGCAGCTCGATCACTACTTCCTTGCCCAGCTCACCCGAGCCACACAGCAAGACGCGCGTCGCGCTGGGCGACAAGGGAGTTCCGATACGAGGCATGAGGCTTTCCTTCAGGGTGCAGTTGTTAAGTAAGGGAAAAAACTAAACCGGCTTGCTGGGTTCAGTCAGCAAGCCGCTGGCACGCGCGCGTTGCAGGCAGTAGCCGAGCACCAGACGGCGTTCGGCATTGTCCATGCGTCCCCAGCGGATAATTTCATCCGCGCTGCGTTGGCAGCCGGTGCAGATATCGTCGTCATCCAGGGCACAGACGCTAACGCAAGGCGAGCGCACCGGGCGTTCGGCGTCCATCAGTCGTCCTGCTCTACCAGGTCGCGGGCATAGCGCTGCGAATTATGAACGTAGTGGGCGGCGCTGGCTTCGAGCATTTTCTTTTGCGCGTCATTCAGTTCGCGCACCACCTTGCCGGGCGAGCCCATAACCAGCGAGCCATCGGGAATTTCCTTGCCTTCACCGATCAGCGAATTGGCGCCGATGATGCAGTACTTGCCGATTTTTGCGCCGTTGAGGATCACCGCGTTAATACCGATGAGGCTGTAATCACCCACCGTACAGCCATGCAGCATGGCGTTGTGGCCGATGGTCACGCCAGTACCAATATTGAGCGGAAAGCCCATATCGGTGTGCATCACCGTGCCGTCTTGCACGTTGCTGTTAACGCCGATATGGATCAGCTCGTTGTCACCCCGCAGCACCGCGTTAAACCAGACGCTAGCACCCGGTTCCAGCTTGACCTTGCCAACCAGCGTGGCGTTGGGCGCCACCCAGCTTTCGGGATGGGTGTCGACACTCGATTGTCCCAAGCGATATTTCATAGGCGGTTCCTCACGGGCGGGCGCTGTTCAAACGGCTTTAAAGGGCTCAGCTCAGGCTGATGTAGTGGTCCGGCGGCTGATGCAGGGAGATCCCGGCGTCATAAAGCAGGTTGACCAGCTCGACCACCATAATCGCCGTCAGCCCCCAGATTTTGTATTCGCCGTAGCGGTAGCTGGGCACGTACCAGTCGCGACCACGGTAATCGATGCGGTGGGTGACCTCGCGCGGGTCACTGCGAAAGAACTCCAGCGGCACACTGAATACCGCGGCAATTTCACCGTCGTTGGGTTGGTACTCAACGAAGTCTGGCACCACGCCGACATAAGGCGTGACCTGAATGCCGTGGCGCGACACCAGGCTGCTCAGCGGCCCGATCACCTCCACCAAGCCAGGCGGCAGGCCGATTTCTTCCTCAGCTTCGCGCAGGGCGGTGACGACCAGATCAGCATCTTCGGGGTCGCGCCGACCGCCAGGAAAGGCCACTTCGCCGCCATGGGTCGACAGCCCGCTGGCGCGCAGGGTCAATATCAGTTCCGGATTTTCACTGCGGGTAATGGGCACCAAAACGGCGGCTTCAGGAAAGCTTCGGTCGGTGCCCAGAACGACTGGTCTGTAGTCGCGCACGCGCTGGAGCAGCTCATCGAGCATGGGGCATTCTCGGTCTTTTGTTCTGCCGGGCATCATGGCATGAAAGCGCAAAGCTGCCCAAGCCCTGCACCCGCTCGCTCGACAGTTAGCGCCAGCCTTGCTCCTGGCCGCAGGGCACGCGAAGATGCGCGACACAGCCGCAACCCAGCCCCAGGAGACGGGATGAACTACTGCAGCCAGTGCGGCCACAGCGTGTCGCAGCGAATTCCCGAAGGCGATAACCGCCTGCGTTATGTGTGCAATGAATGCCAGACCATCCATTACCAGAACCCGCGCATCGTCGCCGGCTGTCTGCCGATTTGGGGTGATCAGGTGCTGCTCTGCCGCCGCGCCATCGAACCGCGTCGAGGTTACTGGACCCTGCCCGCCGGCTTTATGGAAAACAGCGAAACCATGGCCGAAGCCGCCATGCGTGAAACTATCGAGGAAGCCTGCGCGCGGGTGCGTAACTTGGAGTTGTATGGCATTTACGACCTGCCGCATATCAGCCAGGTATACGTATTTTTCCGCGCCGAACTGGTCGACCTCGACTTCGCCGTAGGCGAGGAAAGCCTGGAAGTGAAGCTGTTTTCCGAGGCCGAGATCCCTTGGTCCGAGCTGGCTTTCCCGACCGTAGGACGTACCCTAGAATGCTTCTTCGCCGACCGGGTGGCCCAACACTTCCCGGTGCGTAATGAGCCACTAGAAGCTCTACGCCCGCACTTCCCTTCTGTTAAACAGAGCGGCGTTTAACCACACAACACTGCGGGCTGCCCCACGCGGCCCACTACCTGGAATTGCACTGATGCGTCTGTTGTTAGCCTTTGTCTGCCTGTCGTTGGCGATGTTCTCGCATGCCTCCACCACCGTAACGCTGGATGGCAAAACCGTGGACAAAGTGCTGGTGATAAAAGCCGAGCACAAGCTGTTCTTGATGAACCGGGGCGAAACGCTGAAAAGCTACCGCATCTCCCTCGGCAAAAAGCCCAAGGGCCCGAAGCAGCGCGAAGGCGACAGCCGCACCCCCGAAGGCTTCTACTGGATCGACTGGCGCAAGATCAGCGACAAATACAACCTGGCCATGCACATCTCCTACCCCAACATCAAAGACCAGGCGGCGGCGCGCAAAGAAGGCGTACCACCAGGCGGCATGATCATGATTCACGGCACGCCAATTGATGACGAATTTCCCGAGTGGTACTTCCATACCCTGGACTGGACCGAGGGCTGCATCGCCATGAAAAACGACGATATGCGCGAGGTGTGGAGCTTGGTCAAAGACGGCACATTGATCGAGATTCGACCTTAAAACCAGCCTGCGTCGACGTCACGCTCACCGCACCTGGGCCCCCGCCTACGCGGGGGCGACGGTTTTTTGCATAAGACATCTGTCATTCCCGCGCAGGCGGGAATCCAGATTTGATTAAAGAAATACATGCCCACTAAAAAGGCGCCTCACGTGACGCCTTTAATGTTTAGAAAACCAAATCCGATAACCGCCACACTTCAAACGCCGGCGTCTCGTACGGATGAGCGCCTCTTAACGCCTTCACTGCGTCATGAATCAACTCATCCGCCACCACCAACTCCACTCTCCACTCGGCCACCTGTTCCAACACCCCAGGCTGACCGATAAACGCTTGGCTGCCCGGCAACGGCCGAAACTGCCCCTGGCCCAATGCCTGCCAGCAGCAGCTATCGTAATTCCCTACCCGCCCCGCACCCGCTCCAAACACAGCATTCTTAACAACGTCCAGATGGCTTTCCGGAACATAAAAACACAGCTTGTACATCCTGGTCTCCACGAGCTCTCGCGTGATTGGCGGCGCATGCTTTACTGGCGCCAATTAATCAGCATGCAGTGATGGCATATTGCCTCAATCACGCATAAGGGTGCAATTTTGCAATGCTTTCTTTGAGTAAGCAGCGGGCAAAAGTGTTCAGCGCCAGTTAGACAACTTGCTTATAAGCCCGCCCAGAATCGCCGCCACTTGCTCCTCACTGAGGGCGCTGCGGGGTGATGGCTGCCATCGCAGAACGGCAATTTTTGCGAGCGCCCACAGCGGCACAGCAACAGACGTTGCTCGCGCTTGGCGGTGTAGGTCAGGGCGTTTTCACAAGTGGCGGAGCAATCGGGCATTTGCGCCGATTGACCACAGGTACAGAAGCGCAAGGTGGCGCCTGCGTTAAGCAAGCGCACCTCGGGAAGTATGGGAGCAGGTGAAGCGGGTAATGCAGCAGGGGCAGGCTTGCCCGGCCCCTGTATTTCAGTCACAGCCGTTAACTCAGTTCACCCAGACGCGGGCGTTACGGAACATGCGCAGCCAGCCGCCGTCCTCTTCCCACTCTTCGGGTTTCCACGAGTTCTGCACGGCGCGGAATACCCGCTCCGGGTGCGGCATCATGATGGTCACGCGGCCATCGCGGCTGGTCAGGCCAGTAATGCCACGCGGCGAACCGTTGGGGTTGGCTGGGTAGTTTTCGGTGACCTTGCCGTGGTTGTCGATAAAGCGCAGCGATACACAACCGGACAGATCCGCTTCCAGCAACGCCTCTTCGCTTTCGAATTCAGCATGGCCTTCACCGTGAGCGATAGCGATTGGCATACGGGAACCGGCCATATCACGCAGGAAGATCGAGGCCGATTCCTGCACCTGCACCATGGCCACACGGGCCTCAAACTGCTCGGAACGGTTGCGCACAAAGTGCGGCCAGAACTCGCTGCCCGGAATCAGTTCGTGCAGGTTGGACATCATCTGGCAACCATTGCACACGCCGAGGGTAAAGCTGTCTTTGCGCTCAAAGAAGGCGCTGAAGTTGTCGCGGGCGCGGCTGTTGAACAGTACCGACTTGGCCCAGCCTTCACCGGCACCCAGCACGTCACCGTAGGAGAACCCACCGCAAGCCACCAGACCTTTGAAGTCTTCCAGGCTGACACGGCCGGCGAGGATATCGCTCATATGCACGTCAATGGCGTTGAAGCCGGCGCGGTCGAACGCCGCCGCCATTTCCACTTGACCGTTAACGCCCTGCTCACGCAGCACGGCCACTTGCGGGCGCACGTTTTTCTTAATGTAGGGCGCGGCAATATCCTGGTTAACGTCAAAGCCCAGCTTCACGCTCAAGCCTGGGTTGGCTTCGTCCAGCAGTACGTCGTACTCCTGCTCAGCACATTCAACGTTGTCGCGCAGACGCTGCACTTGGTAGCTGGTCGCCGCCCACTCACGCTGCAACATGCGACGCTCGCCAGTGAACACCGGCTGGTCGTTAAAGCTGATGTTCACTTCAGCATTGTTCAGCGGCTGACCGATCACGGCCACGCAGTCGCCCAAACCGGCGGCGCTGAATTGCGCCAACACTTCAGGGGTAGCGTCCTGACGCACTTGAATCACCGCACCCAACTCTTCGTTGAACAGCACGGCGGCCAGTTCTTCGCGGCTATGGGCCAGGGTGTCGAGCACGATATTCAAACCGCAGTGGCCGGCGAAGGCCATTTCCAGCACGGAAACCAACAGGCCGCCGTCGGAACGGTCGTGGTAGGCCAGCAGGCTGCCGTCGGCGTTCAAACCCTGGATCACGGCGAAGAAGGCTTTGAGGTCTTCGGCGTCGTCAACGTCCGGTGCCTGACGGGCGAGCTTGCCGTAGACCTGGGCAAGGATCGAAGCGCCCATACGGTTCTGGCCACGACCGAGGTCGATCAGAATCAGGTCGGTGATGCCTTTATCCATGCGCAGTTGCGGGGTGAGGGTTTTGCGCACATCCAGCACCGGGGCAAAACCGGTCACGATCAGCGACAACGGCGAGGTCACGCTCTTATCGGTGCCCTCTTCGCTCCAGCGGGTTTTCATCGACATCGAGTCTTTGCCCACCGGGATGGTGATACCCAGTTCCGGGCACAGCTCCATACCAACGGCTTTTACCGTGTCATACAAACGGGCATCTTCACCTGGGTGACCGGCAGCGGACATCCAGTTGGCCGACAGTTTGATGTCGGAAATTTTGCCAATGCGCGACGCAGCGATGTTGGTCAGGGTTTCGCCAATCGCCATACGCCCGGAGGCCGGGGCATTAAGCAAGGCCAGCGGCGTACGCTCGCCCATGGCCATAGCTTCACCGGTGTACACATCAAAGCTGGTGGCGGTAACGGCGCAGTCAGCCACCGGCACTTGCCATGGGCCAACCATTTGGTCGCGGGCAACCAGGCCGGTAATGGTGCGGTCGCCGATGGTGATCAAAAAGCTTTTGCTGGCTACAGCCGGGTGGTGCAGCACGCGCTCAACGGCTTCTTTCAGGTCGAGGCTGGCGGCGTCGAAATCATCGCCCAGTTCGGCTTCACGCACGGCGGAACGGTGCATACGCGGCGCTTTACCCAGCAGCACTTCCAGCGGCATATCCACGGCGTTGTTGCCGAAATGGCTGTCGGCCACGGTCAGTTGCGGCTCTTCCAACGCTTCGCCGACCACGGCAAACGGGCAGCGCTCGCGCTCGCAGATGGCTTTAAAGGTATCGAAGTCCGCCGCATCGACGGCCAGTACATAGCGCTCTTGCGATTCGTTGCACCAAATCTCGTGCGGGGCCATGCCCGGCTCGTCGTTTGGTACCGCACGCAGTTCGAAGCGACCACCGCGGCCGCCATCGTTAACCAGTTCCGGGAAGGCGTTGGACAGACCGCCAGCGCCAACGTCATGGATAAAGCTGATGGGGTTTTTGTCGCCCAACTGCCAGCAGCGGTCGATCACTTCCTGGCAACGGCGCTCCATTTCCGGGTTTTCCCGTTGCACGGAGGCAAAGTCCAAGTCCGCCGAGCTGGCGCCGGTGGCCATCGACGAAGCAGCGCCGCCGCCCAGGCCGATCAGCATGGCCGGGCCGCCGAGTACGATCAGCTTGGAGCCCACGGTGATCTCGGCTTTCTGCACGTGCTCAGCGCGGATGTTGCCCATACCACCGGCCAACATGATCGGCTTGTGGTAGCCACGCACTTCTTCGCCGTGGGGCGTGTTGATTTTTTGCTCGAAGGTACGGAAGTAACCAGTCAGGGCCGGACGACCGAATTCGTTGTTAAACGCGGCGCCGCCGAGCGGGCCTTCAATCATGATGTCCAGCGCCGTGACGATGCGCTCAGGCTTGCCGTACGGGGTTTCCCACGGTTGTTCAAAGCCTGGAATCTGCAGGTTGGACACGGTAAAGCCGGTGAGGCCGGCTTTCGGTTTAGCGCCGCGACCGGTAGCACCTTCGTCGCGAATCTCACCGCCAGAGCCGGTAGAAGCGCCGGGGAATGGCGCGATGGCGGTTGGGTGGTTGTGGGTTTCCACCTTCATCAAGATATGCACCGGCTCTTGCACCGCGCCGTATTGGCGGGTTTCGGAGTTCGGGAAAAAGCGCCCGGCGACCGAGCCTTCGATCACGGCGGCGTTGTCTTTATAAGCGGACAACACACCTTCGCCATGCATCTGGAAGGTGTTTTTGATCATGCCAAACAGGCTTTTTTCCTGGTTCTCGCCGTCGATATCCCAACTGGCGTTGAAGATTTTATGCCGGCAATGCTCGGAGTTGGCCTGGGCGAACATCATCAGTTCGATGTCGTGGGGGTTGCGCCCCAGTTTTACGAAGGCGGCGACCAGATAGTCGATTTCGTCATCGGCCAGGGCCAGACCGAGGTCACTGTTGGCCTGTTCCAATGCGGCGCGGCCACCCTTTAATACATCGACGGCGGTCAGCGGCTTGGGTTCGGCGTGGCTGAACAGACCGGCGGCCTGTTCCAGATCGCCCAACACCAGTTGTGTCATGCGGTCGTGCAAGGCGGCGGCAACCAACTCGGCGTCAGCATCGCTGAGCTCGCCGGCTACGTAATAAGCAATGCCGCGTTCCAGGCGTTGAATCTTCGCCAGGCCACAGTTGCGGGCGATATCGCTGGCCTTGCTGGACCACGGGGAGATGGTGCCAAAACGCGGCAGCACCAGGAACAGACAGCCGCTTGGCTCTTGCACCGGCACACTGGGGCCGTACTTGAGCAAGCGGGCGAGCACTTTCTCTTCATCGCCGGAGAGCAAACCAGTCACGTCGGCAAAGTGGGCAAACTCGGCATACACCGCTGTAACAGCGGGGACTTTGGCAGTCAGTTGCTCGAGTAACTTGCCGTGGCGGAAGGCAGAAAGGGCAGGAGCGCCGCGCAGGATCAACATCTTCGGGACAGCCTCGGGAAGGGGGATGCTTTGAGGCCGTGCATTCTAGCGCAAAGCTTGCGCCTAGGCACCCGCGACAGGGACTCAGTCGACAGTTTGGCGCTAGCAGAAGAGCACCCAGGCTGTCGAGATATGGCGACCTCAGCGCTTTGCGTATACTCCGCCGATGCTTGCACACACCTCGCTGCACAAACGCCCCCAGAAATGGTTGGCGGCGGCCACCTTTCTTCTGTTGCTCTGCGGCTGCAGTGAGCCTCAGCCAACAACCCTTGAGCGCATCCAGAAGGATGGCGTTCTGCGGGTGATCACCCGTAACAGTCCCGCGACCTACTTCCAGGACCGCAACGGCGAAACCGGCTTTGAGTACGAACTGGTCAAGCGCTTCGCCGATGACTTGGGCGTTGAGCTGAAAATTGAAACCGCCGATAGCCTCGACGATATTTTTTCCCGACTTAACCAGGAAAACGGCCCAGCCCTGGCTGCCGCTGGTCTGGTCAGCAGCCAGGGGCGCATGACCCAGGCGCGGTTTTCCCAGTCGTACCTGGAAGTCACCCCGCAGATTATTTACCGCCAAGGGCAAAACCGCCCCACCCGCCCGGAAGACCTGCTCGGCAAACGCATTATGGTGCTCAAGGGCAGCAGCCACGCCGAACAACTGGCGAAACTCAAGGTGCAGTTCCCCGAGCTGCAATATGAAGAGTCCGATGCGGTGGAGATCGTCGACCTGCTGCGCATGGTTGATGAAGGGCAGATCGACCTGACTCTGGTGGACTCCAACGAACTGGCGATGAACCAGGTGTACTTCCCCAACGTACGCGTGGCCTTTGACTTCGGCGATGCCAACACCCTGGGCTGGGCAGTGCCACCCGGCACCGACGACAGCCTGCTTAAAGAAGTGAATGCCTTTCTGGAGCGGGTGAAGATCAACGGTGTGCTGCAACGCCTGAAAGACCGCTACTACGGGCATGTCGACGTGTTGGGTTATGTCGGCGCCTACACCTTTGCCAAACACCTGCAACAGCGGCTGCCGCGCTACGAACAGCACTTCCGCCAGAACGGCAAAACCTATGAAATGGACTGGCGTCTACTGGCCGCCATTGGTTACCAGGAGTCGTTGTGGCAACCCAACGCCACCTCGAAAACCGGCGTGCGCGGCCTGATGATGCTGACCCAGAACACCGCCGAAGCCATGGGCGTATCCAACCGCCTGGACCCAAAACAAAGCATCAATGGCGGCAGCAAATACTTCGCCTCGATTCTGGAAAACCTCGCCCCCGAGCTGACCGAACCGGACCGCACCTGGTTTGCCCTGGCCGCCTACAACATCGGCATCGCGCACTTGGGCGACGCACGCAAGTTGGCCGAAGCCGAAGGGCTGGACCCGAATAAATGGCTCAACGTAAAAACCATGCTGCCGCGCTTGTCGCAAAAGCAGTGGTACAGCAAAACCAAATACGGCTATGCCCGTGGTGGTGAGACCGTGCACTTCGTGCAAAACATCCGCCGCTACTACGACATCCTCACCTGGGTGACCCAGCCGCAACTGGAAGGCGGGCAGATGGCCGAAGGCAACTTGCACATTCCTAGCATCGACAAACGCAAGCCCGACGATAACGGGCCAGCGGCGCTTTAACTCCGGACGACGCCCGAACCGCCCACCCCGTCGTCCCCGCGCAGGCGGGGATCCAGAATGTAGGTTGTGACGAAGAGTCTGGATTCCCGCCTGCGCGGGAATGACGGTGTACCGT
>NZ_JBBNAH010000546.1:0-6612 GCF_037994325.1 Pseudomonas sp. | reverse complement strand
GTGTGCCACTGCTCGCCCGCTTAGCTAACTGCCGTTTTTAGCTGGCGCTAGAAGCCTGTTCACGTTGGCGCGCGGTGATAGTGCTGCGGCCGTAGAGAATCGCGATGGCGATTAGCGCCACGGCCTGTGCCGACAGCGAGTACAGATCCGCATGCACGCCCAACCATTCGAACTCTATAAACGGCACAGGGTGGGTGCCAAACACACCGGCCTCTTGCAGCGCTTTGACGCCATGGCCGGCGAACACCACCGACAACGCGCACAGCAGCGCCGCATTGATGCCAAAGAATACCCCCAGCGGCAGACGTGCCGAGCCGCGCAGGATCACCCAGGCCAACCCCACCAGCAGCACACACGCGGTGGCGCCACCAGCCAGCACTGCGCTGTGGCCCGCTGGGCCTGCCTGCAACCAGAGGGTTTCATAGAACAGAATGACTTCGAACAGCTCGCGATACACCGAAAAGAACGCCAGCACAGCAAAGCCAAAACGACCGCCGCCGCCCACCAGGCTGCTCTTGATGTAATCCTGCCAGGCAGCAGCATGGCGACGGTCATGCATCCACACACCGAGCCACAGCACCATCACTGCCGCAAACAACGCGGTACAGCCTTCCAGCAACTCACGTTGTGCGCCGCTGACGTCGAACAGATAGGCTGCTGCTGCCCACGTCAGGCCACCGGCCAACATCGCCAAGCCCCAGCCAATATGCACGCTGCGCTCTGCCGCTTGTTGGCCGGTGTTGCGCAAGAAGGCCAGAATCGCGGCCAGGACCAGAATGGCTTCCAGGCCTTCACGCAGCAGAATCAGCAACGCCGAGATAAAACTCAGTGACTGGCTCAGACCATCGCTGCCCAACAGCTTGGCCGACTCTTGCAATTTGCCTTTGGCGATTTCCAGCTTCTGCGCGGCCTCAGGCACCGACAGTCCGTCTTGCAGCGATTGACGGTAGGCCATCAGTGCTTTTTCAGTGTCTTTGCGCACTTGCGCATCAACGTTGTCCAGCGAGCTTTCCACCAGCTCGAAACCTTCCAGATAAGCCGCTACCGACAAGTCGTAGGCTTGGTCGTGGTCGCCGTTTTTGTAAGCGGCCAGGCTCTTATCGAGGGTCACGCTGGTGTAGTCGAGCAACTGCTGTGGGCCACGCTGCACAACTGGCGGTTGCGCGCGCTGGCCACGGAAGATGGCTGCGGCAGCCTCGCCCTGGGTGCTGGCGATTTCGTCCGGGGTTTGCCGGGCCAGTTCGGCCAGGTCAAAGGTTTTCGCCTTGGCGCCGTCGGCAGCAGGCGCGGCAACCGGGGCCGCAGCGGCGGCGCTGAAGCTGGCGATGTACACCGCCAAGTCCCAGCGCTGGCGCTCGTCCAGTTGGTCGGCAAACGCCGGCATATCGGTGCCTTCGATGCCCAGCGTGGTGCTGCTGAACAAGTCGTACAAACTCAAACGGCCAAGACGTTTGGCATCGGTAAAGTTCGACGGAGCCGGTTCCAGACCAATACCGGCAGGGCCATCACCAAGCCCCGCATCGCCATGGCAGACCGCGCATTGTTGGGCATACAGCGGCGCACCACGGCTGGCGTCGGGGGTAATTACCGGAGCTTGGCTGACTTCATAGGCGGCGGCCACTTGCGCGCTCACCTGGCGAGCCTGACGGGCTACCGCCGCGGGCTCCTGACGCTGGGTGATAGCGTCGTGCAAGGACGTTACGCCCTGCTCAATGCCGCTACGCTGGGCGCTGGCCGGCAATGCCACGATCAAGCCTTGCAACGTGGTCAGAGCGTCGAGTTGTTTCTGGTAGCTGTCGCCATTGATTACCTGACCACCCTTTACCGAATCGGCGTAATCGGCGCCGAGGTAGTCGAGCAAATGAATGGCTTGGGCGGTTCCTTCCACCGGGTCAGCAAATGCGTTCAGGCTAAAAAGGGCAAACAGCGAGAAGATGCACAACAACAGGCGGGGAGAGGTAAACATGATTCCATCCCAAATAAGAATGGGTGACATTGTTACCTTCCTAACGTTCTTGCTCAAGTCTTGTAACAAAGCTTTAGCTGCGCGCGCTGCTCGGCGCAGTGCTGAATTTTTCGAAGACGGAGACGAAAAAGGCGTGATCAGCACTGATCACGCCTTTAAAACAGGGCCAAACAGTTAGCCCAAATTCAGCTCGCCACTCGGCGGACACTGGCTAACAAACCCGCAGCCCCAATAAACAGCGCGCCAAATGTGCGGTTCATCACCCGCTGCTGCCGAGGTGTACGCAGCAAACGCAGCACTTTCGACGCCAATCCGGTGTAGCAGGCCATCACGATCAGATCGACCGTAATCATGGTCACACCCATGGTTAGGTACTGCACCAGCTGCGGCGCTTTCGGGTCAATAAACTGTGGCAGCACCGCCAGCATAAAGACGATGGCCTTGGGGTTGCTGACGTTCACCAAAAAGCCGCGCAACACCAAACTCAGCGGGCGCCCAACCGGACGCACAGCCGCCTCCTCGTTCAGATCACCCGGCAGCGCGCGCCACTGCTTGATGCCAAGAAAGACGAGATAGAACACGCCAAACCATTTGATCAGGCTAAAGGCCAACTCAGAGGCCGACAGAATTGCACCCACCCCGGCGGCCACCACGATGATCTGCACCGCCAAGCCCAGTTGTAGGCCTAGGGCATTCCAGTAGCCACGCCAAAAACCGTACTGCAGACCGGCAGACATAGAGGCAATGGCACCAGCGCCAGGAGACAAACTGATAATCCAGCAGGCAACAAAAAACGCCAGCCAAGTTTCGAGCAGCATGGCTGCAAACCTCAAAAAAGGGGGGGCGTTTACGTTAACGCGCTGTGTGGCGACTTGACTAGCACAGTCGCCACACAGATCAGGGGCACAGCCGCTGCTTACGCGTCCGGGCTGTTCTTGCGCAGGTGAACCGCATCGGGCTCTTTGTTGGCCGCGCGGGCACGGGCGCCACGCATTTTGATGTTGATGGCTTCCACCGCCAACGAGAACGCCATGGCGAAGTAAACGTAGCCTTTCGGCACATGCACTTCGAAGGCTTCAGCGATCAACACCGTGCCGACCACAATCAGGAACGACAGCGCGAGCATTTTCAGCGACGGGTGCTTGTCGATATAAGCGCTGATGGTGCTGGCCGACAGCATCATTACGCCAACCGAAATCACGATCGCCGCAATCATCACCGGCACATGCTGCACCAGGCCGACAGCGGTAATGACCGAGTCGAGGGAGAAGATGATGTCGATAATGGCGATCTGCGTGATGATCCCCATAAAGCCGTAGACCTTGCCGCCAGCTTTGGCTTCTTCTTCCGCGCCTTCCAGGCCGTGGTAGATCTCGGCAGTACTTTTGAACAGCAGGAACAGGCCACCAAAGAACAGGATCAGATCACGCCCGGAGATGCCTTGACCAAACACGGTGAACAGATCCGTGGTCAGGCGCATTACCCAGGTGATCGACAGCAGCAGGAGAATCCGTGTGCCCATGGCCAAGGCCAGGCCAAAGAAACGCGCTTTGGGTTGTTGCTCGATGGGCAGACGGCTGACCAAAATCGAGATAAAGATGATGTTGTCGATGCCAAGGACGATTTCCAAAGCGGTCAGGGTCAGAAACGCGACCCAGATCTCTGGACTCATTAGCCATTCCATATGTGTGCCTCAAAGGGGGTAAGTTGAACCCGCTAGGTTCTTAGCTTTAATCGACCTGGGCCAGCTGTTGCTCGAGGCTTTCCAGATGTTCCAGGGCCAGCATCCAGGCCTCTTCCAGCTCGCCTTCGCGGGCCTTCATTTTGGCTTGTTCGGCGAGAAGATCGCGAAGTTCGTCTTTACGCGATGTTTCATAAATGGCCGAGTCGCCAAGGCGCTCTTCTACCTTGGCCAGTTTTTCATGCAACAGACCCAACTCTTTTTCCAGCTTGTCCGCTTCGCGCTTGTGCGGCGCCAGTTGTTGGCGCAATGCTGCCGCCGCTTGGCGCTGGGCGCGCTTGTCGGTTTTATCGCCCGCCGGCACGCTGCTGCTGGCCGGTGCCTGCCGCGCGCGGTAGTCGACTAACCATCGAGCATAGTCTTCCAGATCGCCGTCGAACTCCTGGATGCGCCCTTCGGCTACCAGCAAAAATTCATCGGTGGTGCTCTTGAGCAAATGCCGATCGTGGGACACCACCACCACGGCCCCCTCGAATTCCTGCAACGCCATGGTCAGGGCCAGGCGCATTTCCAGGTCGAGGTGGTTGGTCGGTTCGTCGAGCAGCAGCAAGTTCGGTTTGCCCCAGGCAATCAACGCCAAGGCCAGACGCGCTTTTTCACCACCAGAAAAATTCAGTACCGGCTCATCACAACGCGGGCCGCGGAAATCGAAACCGCCGAGGAAGTCGCGCAGGGTTTGCTCACGCTCGGTCGGTGCCAAACGCTGAAAGTGCAGCAACGGGCTGGCCTTGTTATCCAGCGAATCCAGTTGATGCTGGGCGAAGTAACCCACCACCAGGTTTTCACCGCGCACCAGGCGACCGCCAATGGGCTGAATTTCGCCCACCAGGGTTTTGATCAGGGTCGATTTACCCGCGCCATTGGGCCCGAGCAAGCCAATACGAGCACCGGGCACCAAGCCTAACTTGACCTTCTCCAGCACCACTTTTTCGCCATAACCCAGGCGACCTTCGGAGAGGTCGAGCAGCGGGCTGGAAATCTTGTCGGCTTCGCGGAAGGTAAAGTCGAACGGCGAATCGACGTGGGCGGCGGACAGCTCTTCCATCCGCTCCAGCGCCTTGATCCGGCTCTGCGCCTGACGGGCTTTGGTCGCCTGCGCTTTAAAGCGGGCGATGTATTTTTCCATGTGCGCGCGCTGCGCCTGCTGCTTCTCGTAGGCCTGTTGCTGCTGGGCCAGGCGTTCGGCGCGGGCGCGTTCGAAGGCGGTATAGCCGCCGCGATACAGCGTGAGCTTGCGCTGATCAACGTGGGTGACATGGTCGACCACGGCGTCGAGGAAATCGCGATCGTGGGAAATCAGCAGCATGGTGCCGGGGTAGCTTTTCAACCACTCCTCCAGCCAGAGAATGGCGTCGAGGTCCAAGTGGTTGGTGGGTTCATCGAGCAGCAACAGGTCGGAGGGGCACATCAGCGCCTGAGCCAGGTTGAGGCGCATACGCCAGCCACCGGAGAAACTACCGACCGGGCGGTCCATCTGCTCATTGCTAAAGCCCAGGCCGGCGAGCAATTTGCGCGCGCGGGCATCGCTGGTGTAACCGTCGGCGGAATCCAGCTCGGCGTGCAAGCGGGCTTGCGCGGCGCCGTCATGGGCAGCTTCGGCGGCGGCCAAATCGCGCTGCACCTCGCGCAAACGCACATCGCCATCAAGCACATAGTCGACGGCAATACGCTCGACCGCATCGACCTCCTGGCGCATATGGGCTATACGCCAATCGGCCGGCAAGAAGCAATCGCCGGAGTCGGGCGTGAGCTCGCCGCGCAGCAAGGCGAACAGGCTGGATTTGCCGGCGCCGTTGGCACCGATAAGGCCGGCTTTATGGCCGGCGTGCAGGGTGAGCTCGGCGTCTTCTAACAAACGCTGCGGGCCACGCTGTAAAGTGAGGTTTTGTAGTCGGATCATAATGGCGGCGGAGTCTACCAGCTCTGCGCGCTTATCGCCTGGAAAGCACCATGTCCTCTGACCTGTGGAGTTTCGCCACCACCCTTTACGCCCGCCCCGGCGTAGAAGGCGCATGCCTGCGTTTGCAACAGCAAGGCGCGGATGTTTGCCTGTTGTTGTGTGCCGCGTGGCTGCAACAACAAAACGTCGCGTGCAGACCCGAGCGTGTTAAGGCACTAGGTGCCATCTGCGAGCCTTGGCAACAGCAGGTGGTCACACCGATTCGCCAGCTCCGCCAACGTTGGCGCGAAGCCGCCGCCCACAACGACGCGCTAAAGGCGTTGCGAGAACAGATAAAGGCGTTGGAGTTGCAAGCTGAGCGAGAGCTGCTCAAGCGGCTGGAAGAGACAACAACTAGCTGGCCGACTGGCGGAGCTGAAGGGGACTGGTTGACCGCTATAGCGGGCCAGCATGACCGCGACGCGCTGCAAACCCTGCGCGTCGCGGCCACTCACACTTAGGAAGCGCTAGGTACGCCGCTTCCGTTGGTGACAGGTGCTACAGCCGCAGTAGCTGGTGCAGCAGGTGCAGCGGCGGCCGGTGCCGGAGCAACAGCGGGTTTAGCCGGTGCTGCTGGCTTGGCTGCTGCGGGTTTCGCCGCAGGCTTGGCCGCCGGTTTAACCGCTGGCTTGGCAGCGGGTTTTGCCGCTGCAGGTTTGGCGGCAACAGCCGGCTTGGCCGCAGCAGGTTTAGCAACGGCAGGCTTAGCCGGTGCTTTCACAGCAGGTTTAGCGGCAGCTTTTGCCGGCGCCTTGGCTACCGGTTTAGCCGCGGGTTTTGCCGCCGGTTTGGCAGCAACTTTGGCCGGCGCTTTTGCCGCAGCAGGTTTGGCTGCTGGTTTGGCTGCTGGTTTGGCTGCTGGCTTGGCAGCTGCTTTTACAGCCGGTTTGGCAGCAGCTTTTGCTGGCGCTTTAGCGGCAGGTTTTGCAGCCGGTTTTACCGGTGCTTTTGCGGCAGGTTTTGCAG
>NZ_JBBNAH010000545.1:0-1831 GCF_037994325.1 Pseudomonas sp. | reverse complement strand
GTAGCCGAGTACTCTATCCAGCTGAGCTATGAGTGCAAATTACAACTTTCAACTACTTTTCAGAGACTCTCGTACTACGACTCTGACTTAAACAATCGACCTGTTTAACAACAAATCTGACCGTTTTAAATGGTGCACTCAGGAGGATTCGAACCTCCGACCGCTCGGTTCGTAGCCGAGTACTCTATCCAGCTGAGCTATGAGTGCAGTGTGGCGCAAATTATAAAGCTTCGAAACTGACGGTCAATCGATTTTTTTCAGCAATTTCAACAACTTACCGCTTAAAACCAAACCATCAACTTCTTTCGAAATAATGGCGGAGAAGGGGGGATTCGAACCCCCGACACCCTTTTGAGGTGTACTCCCTTAGCAGGGGAGCGCCTTCGGCCACTCGGCCACCTCTCCGCAACACGGGGCGCATGATATCCATGTTTTCCCCGTTTGCAAAGCCAAAAATTGATAAAAATTAGTGGCTTGGTTCTTGGTCCTTCTCTTTCTGGATGCGCTGGTAAATTTCCTCACGGTGCACAGCAACTTCTTTAGGCGCATTAACGCCAATTCGCACCTGGTTACCTTTAACGCCCAACACGGTGACAGTGACATCGTCACCTACCATCAGGGTCTCTCCGACCCGGCGAGTCAGAATCAGCATTCCTTTCTCCTTACGGATTTACAGTTCAGGACAACTAGACAGTCTGCAAAAATTAAAATGGTGACGGCAGCGGTAGATATCAACCTCACCGCCGCCGTCACCCAAGTATTGACTAGTGTAGGCAGAAAGAAAGTTCCACCTACCCGGCCAAAAAAACAAAAGGCGCAGATTCACCCGCGCCTTCTGGATATTCGCTTTTAATCGCCTTGTCGGGCCGGGGCGTCCAGCTCGAACGCGGTGTGCAGGGCACGTACCGCCAGCTCCAGGTATTTCTCTTCGATCACCACCGACACCTTGATTTCAGAGGTCGAGATCATCTGGATATTGATGCTTTCCTTGGCCAACGCCTCGAACATACGGCTGGCAACACCAGCGTGAGAGCGCATACCCACGCCGACGATCGACACCTTGGCAATCTTCAAATCGCCGCTTACTTCACGTGCGTTGATTTCGCGCGCGGTCTGCTCCAGCACTTGCTGGGCGTTTTGGTAGTCGTTGCGGTGTACGGTGAAGGTGAAATCGGTGGTGTTATCGTGCGCAACGTTCTGCACGATCATGTCCACTTCAATGTTCGCGGCGCTGATCGGGCCGAGAATTTTGAAGGCTACACCGGGGGTATCCGGCACGCCACGGATGGTCAGCTTGGCTTCGTCGCGGTTGAAGGCGATGCCGGAGATGATCGGCTGTTCCATGGATTCCTCTTCATCAATAGTAATAAGGGTGCCCGGACCCTCTTGGAAGCTGTGCAGCACGCGCAGCGGGACGTTGTATTTGCCGGCGAATTCCACCGAACGAATCTGCAGCACCTTGGAGCCCAGGCTGGCCATTTCCAGCATTTCTTCAAAGGTGATCTTGTCCAGACGACGAGCCTGGGGAACAACGCGCGGGTCAGTGGTGTAAACGCCATCGACGTCGGTGTAAATCTGGCACTCCTGGGCCTTCAACGCTGCCGCCAGGGCAACGCCTGTGGTGTCAGACCCGCCACGACCCAGCGTTGTGATATTGCCCTGCTCGTCCACGCCTTGGAAACCAGCGACTACAACCACACGCCCAGCCTTGAGGTCGGCGCGAATTTTCTGATCGTCGATCTGCAAAATGCGCGCTTTATTGTGGGCGCTGTCGGTAAGGATGCGCACCTGGTTACCGGTGTACGACACTGCCGGCACGCCACGCTTAATC
>NZ_JBBNAH010000544.1:0-2497 GCF_037994325.1 Pseudomonas sp. | reverse complement strand
GTCCTGACGTTGTTGATGGTGACCCTGGCTACCGTCGTGGTGTGGCGCATGGTGATGTATTACATGTTTGCCCCCTGGACCCGCGACGGCCATATCCGCGCCGACGTGATTCAGATCGCCCCGGATGTATCCGGATTGATTGAGCGCGTTGAGGTGCACGACAACCAGCCAGTTAAGCGTGGCGATGTGTTGTTTACCATCGACCAAGAACGTTTCACCCTGGCCCTGCGCCAAGCCGAAGCCAGTGCCGCCGAGCGCAAAGAAGCCTTAGCGCAAGCGCAACGCGAGGCCAAACGTAACCGTGGCCTGGGCAACTTGGTGGCCCGTGAGCAGTTGGAAGAAAGCCAGTCCCGCGAGAGTCGCGCGCAATCGGCTGTGGCGGCAGCGCAAGTGGCCGTAGATGCCGCCAAGCTCAATCTCGAGCGCTCGGTAATTCGCAGCCCGGTGGACGGTTACCTCAACGACCGTGCGCCGCGAGCCCATGAATTTGTCACCGCCGGCCGACCGGTGCTGTCGGTGGTGGACGGCGAGTCGTTCCATATCGACGGCTATTTCGAAGAGACCAAGCTGCAACATATTCAGATCGGCCAGGCTGTGGATATCCGCGTGCTCGGCGACAACACGCGCCTGCGCGGCCATGTGCAAAGCATCGTCGCCGCCGTGGAAGACCGCGACCGCAGCAGCGGCACCAACCTGCTGCCGAGCGTCAATCCGGCATTCAGCTGGGTGCAGTTGGCGCAGCGTATTCCGGTGCGTATTGCCTTTGACGAGGTGCCGGCTGACTTCCGCATGATTGCCGGGCGGACCGCTACGGTGTCGATCATCGACGACGTTAAGGTAGGAAGCGCGCAATGAACGTGTATGCAGCCCGCGGTTTACTGACGGCGGCCGGCTTTAGTTGGCTGCTGTCGGCCTGTCAGACGGTTGGCCCGGATTATCAGCTGCCAACGGACGCCGCCGTGCAGCGCGCCGATCTGCAAGGGCAATTGGCGACAGGCAATAGCGACGTGATTTCCGCGCCGGTGCCGGCACACTGGTGGCGCCTCTATCAGGACGAACGCCTCGACCAATTGGTGCAGCAGGCCATGGCTTCCAACACTGATTTGCGTGTGGCCGCTGCCAATCTGGCGCGCGCGCGTAATCAGGTAGAGCAGGCGCAATCCGAAGGTGGCTTCGGCGCCAGCGCCAAGTTTGGCGCCGAGCGTTTGCAGGAGTCAGGTGAAGCGTTTCTGCTGGAGGAAAAAGTGCCGGTGGCCAATATCGGCAGCGGCTCAATCAACACCTCGTACCAGTTCGACTTATGGGGCACCTTGCAGCGCGGCATTGAATCGGCCGAGGCCAATGCCGATGCCGCACAGGCCGCCGCGGATACGGCGCGCATCACGCTGGTGGCCGAAGTGGTGCGCGCCTACACGCAGGTGTGCGCCGCCAACGAAGAACGCAAAATCGCCCAGCAATCCCTGGATTTACAGGAGGAGGGCGTGACCCTGGTGCAGCGTCTGCGTGATGCCGGGCGCGGCGATGAGACCCAAGTCACCCGCACGCAAACCCAGTTCAAATCACTGCGCGCCGAAATGCCGCGCTACGACGCCGCCCAGCAGGCCGGTTTGTTTACCCTGTCGATGTTGCTGGCCAAGCCGGTGAGTCAACTGCCGGCCGGCGTCAGCGACTGCGCTGAGCTGCCACATATTGCCCAGTTGTTGCCGGTGGGCGATGGCGCTGAACTGCTGAAACGTCGCCCGGATATTCGTCAGGCCGAACGTACGCTGGCAGCCGCTACCGCCAAGATTGGCGTTGCCACCGGGCAGCTGTATCCGAACATCAGCATTGGCGCGACGGTGGGCACCGTGGGCATTCTCGACCACCTCGGCGAGCCGGCGACCAACCGCTGGGGCTTTGGCCCGCTGATTAGCTGGACGCTGCCCACCAACGGCGCCCGTGCACGAATTCGCGAAGCTGAGGCCGGCACCCAAGCGGCGTTGGCGCATTTTGATGGCGTAGTGCTTAACGCCGTTCGGGAAACTCAAACGGGTCTAGCGCAATACAGCGCCTTGCTCGACCGCCGTGACGCCTTGGCGGATGCCGAGCACTCCGCGCAACAAGCCGCCAACCAAACCCATCAATTCTTCCAAGCCGGGCGCGCCTCGTTCCTGGCTGACCTGCAAGCCACCAAAACCTACACCGACATGCGCGCACAGTTAGCCGCCGCCAACACTCAAGTGGCGATGCAGCAGATCAATTTGTTCTTGGCATTGGGAGGCGGCTGGGAAAGCGTCACGCCGAAGTAGGCGCCGGGGTGGTGGCGGGTACTGCAGCGTTTAGGCGCGCCACTCTTCATTTAAGTGTGTCCTTCCGACATTGCTTGCAGTGGCTGGAGGGCCAAACGTCGGAGTCGTTCTACAGACATCTTCGGAGGCTGACGCTTAGCGTGGGACGTATGGAGGCTTGATGCTTTCTAAGCGCACGCCGCTTCCGGGCGTGCCATTGAATACGCTGG
>NZ_JBBNAH010000543.1:0-1963 GCF_037994325.1 Pseudomonas sp. | reverse complement strand
GTATCAGCGACTCCGCCGTCATCCCCGCGCAGGCGGGGATCCAGAATGGTGGGGCAGACGTTTAAACAACGTGCTTCACCGATAAAAAATGCCGCTGATTGAGCGGCATTTTTTCATTTCCCATTTCGCTTTACAGCGGACTAATCCGAATCAACATGCCCAGGTTGGAATGGTCCAGATAGGTCAGCTCACCCGTTTTCAGGCGCGCGGTCTGCTTCAAGCGTTCGCTGCCGGTGAGCAGGCCGGTGCCGTCGAATTGGTTGATCCAGAAATTGGCCTCCAGATCGACAAAACGCACCTGCTTCAGCGTCAAGGTGCCCTCCACCGGGTAGTGACCGAACTGCTGATTGCCCGTGTTGATGGCGATTTTGGTTGGCGCTTCGCCCATGCTCTGCTGCCAGGCTTGGTGAAACAGCACTTGGTAGCCATTGCCTTGGCTCAGTTTGGCGGCTTCGCTGTTCAGTGCGGTGCTGCGCGGGGAATCGCTGGCGCTGCCTTGTACGCCGGCAGCCCAGTCATCCGGGGCCGTCTGGCTGGCAGGAATCGGCTCACCGGCCTGGCGGAAAATAATCAGCTCAACCTGGTACAGGCCATCGGCAAATGCTGCCGGGGCAACCAAGCTGAGCAGCAGGGCGAAACAACGGAGGGCACGCATGCAGTAGTCCTTTCTATTTAGCTTGTTTGGGCGTGAGGCGTTCGAATAACGCTTCCACGGTATTAAATCGTTCTTCCGCACGCTCCATCGGCACCTGGAATTTGAACTGGGTGGCGCCTTCGAATTTGTAGCGGTTGGGCTGGCTTTGGATCAGTTTGATCAGCACCAGTGGATCGACCTGGGTGTCAGCAGCAAATTCAATCTTGCCGCCTTGCGGGCCGGCATCCAGTTTTTTAATGCCCAGCGGCTCAGCCTGCAATTTCAGCAAGGTCAGGCGCATCAGATTTTTCGTTGGCTCAGGCAGCAAGCCGAAGCGGTCGATCATTTCCACCTGCAAATCGCGCAGGGCGTCTTCATCAGCCGCCGAGGCGATGCGTTTGTACAAGATCAAGCGCGTGTGCACATCCGGCAGATAGGCGTCGGGAATCAGTGCTGGTACGCGCAGGTTGATTTCCGGCCCACCGCCCAGCGGCTGTTCCAGGTTGGGTTGCTCGCCTTTGCGAATGGCCTTCACCGCGCGCTCGAGCATTTCCATATACAGGGTGAAACCTACGGCCTGAATCTGCCCGCTCTGGCCGTCGCCGAGTAACTCGCCAGCGCCGCGAATTTCCAGGTCGTTGGTGGCCAGCACAAAGCCGGCACCGAGATCTTGGGTATTGGCGATGGCTTCCAGGCGCTTCTCGGCGTCCGGAGTCATTTGTTTGCGCGGCGGCGTCAGTAAGTAGGCGTAGGCCTGGTGGTGACTGCGGCCAACGCGGCCACGCAGCTGGTGTAACTGCGCCAGGCCGAACTTGTCGGCGCGCTCAATGATGATGGTGTTGGCGCTGGGTACGTCGATACCGGTTTCGATAATGGTCGAGGCGATCAGCACGTTAAAGCGCTTGTGGTAGAAGTCGCTCATCACCTGTTCCAGATCGCGCTCGTGCATCTGCCCATGGCCAATGCCGATCCGTGCTTCGGGAACCAGTTCGGCCAAATCGGCCGCGCATTTCTCGATGGTTTTTACATCGTTGTGCAGGTAGTACACCTGGCCGCCACGCAGCAGTTCGCGCAGCAAGGCTTCCTTGATGACGGGCTTTTGCTGCTCCATCACAAAGGTGCGCACCGACAGGCGTCGTGCCGGTGGCGTGGCGATAATCGACAGGTCGCGCATGCCGGAAACGGCCATATTCAGCGTGCGCGGAATCGGCGTGGCGGTGAGGGTGAGAATATCCACCTCGCTGCGCAGCGCCTTCAGCTGTTCCTTCTGGCGTACGCCAAAGCGGTGTTCTTCGTCGATGATCACCAGGCCGAGGTTTTTGATTTTTA
>NZ_JBBNAH010000542.1:0-8510 GCF_037994325.1 Pseudomonas sp. | reverse complement strand
AGCTGAGCCCCCACCACGCGAATACCCCCCCCAATAAAACACCGGGTATAACCACCGACTTCTTCATCTTGGACCTCTGCTGTTAACAAAAAAGGGCCGCCCGTAAGGGCGACCCAACGCCTCGGGGTTCACCCTTGGCCAGTAGCGTTCGTTGTTTAGCGCACGCCAGAGCGGCGCAGTGCGGCTGCCGTGAAGTCGTCAGAAGAAAGCGGGATACCGTATTTAGGTGCGTTGGTGATCTCGTTGCGCAGCCCTGAGATGAAGTAGCGACCGTTCAACACGTCGTAGCAGGTTTCCACGAGAATCAGCGGTATTTGCTGCTGGTAAACCTGTTCCATATGCCCCTCGGCCATGCGCCATAGCTGGCCGCGGCTGTCGAAGTGATCCACCACCAGCGCTTGCCAGGTATCTTCGTCCAGATACAGCCGGCGCTTGGCGTAGATATGACGCTGGCCTGGCTTCAACACCGCCTCCACCACCCAGACGCGGTGCAGTTCATAGCGGGTGTAGTCGGCGTTCAAGTGACCCGGTTTGATCAAGTCGATGTACTTGAGCTTGGGGTCATCCAGGCGATAAGCGTTGTACGGAACGTACATCTCCTTTTTGCCCACCAGCTTCCAGTCGTAACGATCTGGCGCGCCGTTGTACATCATGAAGTTGTCCGAGGTGTGTTGACCGTCGCTCGTTGTGGAAGGACCGTCGTAAGACACTTGGGGCGCACGTCGCACCCGACGCTGACCCGCGTTGTACACCCACGCCATCCGTGGTTCTTTCACTTGGTCCAGCGTTTCGTGTACCAGCAATACGTCACCTGCCAGGCGTGCGGGCGATACCGTTCTCCACTTGTAGTAGAAGAGCACGTTCGAATCACGCGAGCTGTCGTAGTCGGTCAGGGCCCACTGCATCGCCACATACTGGTCCAGCAGGCTCGCGGTGAATTGACCGTTGGCTTGGGGTGCAGCCGTAATGATATTGCGCTGCAGCGTTGAACCGACATAGCGGGCTTCGTGGTTCCAGATGGCTTCTAAGCCGTCTTTGGCGATAGGGAACGGCACGCCCATTCGATAGTTTTCGAGCGTATTTCCCCCGCCCGACAGTTTTACCTTCTCCGCGTTTTCGCGGGTTTTTTCCAGCCAGTTATCCGGAAACACCGCGCTGCGGTGCGTGGTGTAAACCGGCATGTGGAAGCTTTCCGGGTAGCGCTTGAACATCGCTAACTGGCCTTCGCTCAGCTTGCTCTTGTACTGCTCGGCATTCTCGGCCGTGATGGTGAACAGCGGTTTCTCGGCCGCATAGGGATCGGTCATGAACCCATTACCGTCCACTGCACCGGCGTCCTTTGCCAGGCCGCCGGTCCAGGCTGGAATGCTGCCATCTGCGTTGCCAGCTTTTTCTGCCCCGACCGGGGTCAAGGCTTGTCCCAGCGCCGCTGCTTCTTGCACGCTAACAGCCGCGAAAGACGCGCCAGCCCACAGGGAAATCAATAACGTGGAGCCACTAATCAGGTTCTTGTAGTTGTTCATTGTCTTCACCATTAGAAGTTCACGCCGAAGCTGAGCGCGATGAAATCGCGATCAACCTGGGTGTTGTAGTCACCGCCAAAATAATTGGTGTAGGAAAGGCTGGAGGTGTAGGTCTTGTCGTACTCGGCATCGAGTCCGGCGCTCAGCGCCTTGGCGCCCTCGTTGAAGGGGTTGGTTGTAGGCCCGTAGCCCTCCACATCGTGCGACCAGGCCAGGTTGGGGCGCAGACTGACCCCCGCAAATACGTTGCGGTAGTCCCACACGGCGCGAACGCGATAGCCCCACGAATTGGCCGTAGTAAACCCATTGTCGTTGCACTCATCGGGCCGGGTTGTGTTGGTGGTGCTCTGGCAAAGGCCGCCTGTGCTCAACGCTCCGGTGCCGTAGACCGCATCCCGGCCGTAGCGAAGGCCACCCTTGCCTTCCAAACCGCCGACATGAACCATGGCCGCCTCTCCGACTAACGTCAGCCGCTCTGCGCCCATGACCCGGTCGAAGAAGTGCGTGGCCGTCATCTGCAGTTGAGTGACTTCTTTACGGCGATATCCCGCTACGGCCTGGTTGTTGCCGGGCGTGGCGTCCGCATAAACAGGCGACAGCGCGGACGCTCCCAAGAGCCCGGTGACCAGGTCCGCACCATTGATCTGCAGCGGTGCGTTAGGCCGGTAGCTGAGCTCGCCAGACAGCGCGGTTCCCGTCTCCAGGGTGGTGGAGAAACTGACGCCGTAAAGACGGATGTCTTCCGGGTAATCGAAGTAGTACTTGCTGGTACCCAACCGATAGGCGCTCACAAGCGACTGCCCCGTAGGCGAAGCAACAACGCCCGGGCACGCTACCGAAGGAATGCCCAGGTTCGAGCACACGCTGCCGGCAAAGTTGAGGTCAGCGATATTCGGCCCGGCAACCACGCTAAAGTAAGGCGTGCGGCTGTGGTAGTTCATGAAATACGCGCCAAACTCGGTATCCAACGGTGTGGAGAACCAACGTAATGCCGCGCCCCACTGCCCGGAGTTGCGGGGGTCATTGTCGCTAACCCGCGGCATGACGATCCCCTCGGGCGTAAGTTGTATACCAAAAGGATCCAGCGCCGCGCGGGCCAGGGCATTCCCCGAAACGTTCGGCCCTACGATGTTCTGATCACAGCCGTCGGCCACGTTGTCTGTACCAAAGAAGGTGCCGCAGTTGTCGACTACGGTCTGCTCCCAGTCCAGTTGATAGAAGCCCTCTAACGAAAGATCTTCGGTGAGGCTTTGAGACAAGGAGAACATGTTGACTGGAATTAGCCCTTCTTTGATCTCCGCGCCAGGGCGACGGAAGGCGGCTACGTCAACCGGGTTGATGCTGTTGATACCGCCACCAATGAAGGTACTTTCCCCCCAACTCAGCACCTGCTTACCTACGCGGGCAGAGCCGTGCTGACCGGCGATTTCGTAGTTGTGATAGACGAACGCATCCAATAACTGGGCACCGGAGGAGCGTGCGCCAACCTTGCGGTTGCTATCGCTGATGTCCTTCCACGGCCGGCTTTCATCCTTCAACTCGAAGTCGTACCAGTACTTGCCGCGAAAGAAGGCGCCGCTATCGCCGTAACGCAGCTCTAGGTCGTGCAAGCCCTTGAAGATCTTCGAAAACGTTTCGCCTTTTTCAAAATTCAGGCGCCCGTCATCGCTAAGCACCGAGGCCGCCTTACCGCCATTATTGGCGCCGATAAAATCGCTTTTAGCACTCTGCGTCGACCAACTCGCCCCGACTGAAAGAGCAGTATCAAACTGCCCTTCCAGCTCCCCGACTTGAAAGGTTACGGCAAAGCTAGGTGAACTGGTCGCTGCACAAATGGCGAGCGCCAGCGGTTTTATGTTGCGCATGGCAATGTCTCCACTTTTGTTGTTGTTATGGGGTGCCGCGGCGAAATCAGTCTTTAAGGTTTCGCGGGTACTCGATTCGATGAACGCCGTGGTTATCTTTGGCGAAGCTGGCCAAATAGATTCCATCCTTTTCCGGCAGCACTTTTGAGATGCCGCGCACCTGGCTACCGTCGTGAGCAAGCCAGTACAGAACCTTCTTGCCTGAAGGATCCAGGACGACGAAACCGGTCTGCTTTTGCTCGGAGAACAGGCTGTGCGGGAGACGCAAGATCAACGGCTTGATCCACGGATTGGCGTGCAGCCACGTCGCCAGCTTTGTGCGAGGGGAATACAGCGCAACATATAGCCGGCCTTTTTCGTCCCGGCTGATGCCGTCCGGCATGCCTGGCATGCCCTCCTGCAGCACTTCAATGTGACCGGCTTTTTCCCCGGCAATGAACAAGCGGAGCATGCGGAACTTTGGCGTTTCGCTGATCACGACCGAACGCTCAATGCCCTGCAGATCTTCCGAACCGCGATCAACCAGGATGCCGTCGACAAAGTGCAGATCCTGGACGATGAGCTGGGCTGATTGCCGCTCCAGATCGAACATCCACAGTCGGCCGTTGTTCGCCAAGCTGACAGCCTCCTCAAACGCCGCCTCCCCCATTCCGGCGCCCGGCGAGGCGTACGGTTCGGACATGTAGATGCGTTTGCCGTCTTTGCTGATATCCAGGTCATTACAGAACTGCACAGGGCGACTGTTGCTGTCGTTCAGGTCGGCGGTCGCCATAGCCCCGGTGCCTAGTGGCTGCAACGTGCCGAGCGCGGCATGAGGGTTAAGCGGCGGCGGAAGTGGCACGCGCAGCGCAACAGGCTTGATGACTCGCGTGGCGATGTTCAGCTCGTAAACGCCGACCGGCGCTTCTTTTTCGGGCGTAAAGCCGTAGAGATGGGAATTGCAGAACAGGATGCGGTTGTGATCGTCCGGGACGAAGCGCGCACCGGACGGAACAAGCGGCGTCTTGACGAAGCGCTCAGCCTTGCCGGTTTGCATATCCATTCGCCAGAACCAACCGTCACGCGCTGTGATAAACGCCTGATGGGTGTCCTCTTGAATCAGCACATCATCATGGCCAGGAACATCAATACCGCTCACCGTGGGTGATGGATTCTCGCTGACTTTGGCCGCCTGCATGTCCGCACTGATCTCGCCCATTTGATATGCCGAGGCAGATTTCACGTACTCGGGAGGTGCGCTCAGCGCCCACGCGGCACCCACGATTACGAGCGTTAGCACGCCTAACTTCGATTTCAACTTCATGTACGTTTCTCCCGCGCCTCGATAACGTGAGGCACCTCGTTATCAAGCCAATAAACGCCGTGTGGCTCGACGACCAGAACCTCCTCGAACTTGCACCCTCCCCCGGCAAAACCGATGTGCGGTTCGATGGCCCACAGACCAAGCTTGTTGCCGATGTGCTCGGGAGTCAGAGCTGCTGAAAGGCCAAGCTTGAGAAAGGTCAGGTTGGTTTCCAGAGAGAACCAGCCAAACGAGCGAGTACCCACGCGCAGGTGTTTGCCTTGCTTGGGTTTCACCCGAAATACGCGGTGCCCAAGGACGCAATGGGGATATTTGGCGTGAACGTTGTCGAAGCCAGCGGCCTGAATGCGTTGGTCGATTTCAGCCCAGATGGCTGCCGCCGTCATCTCACTGGCGAACATCTTCGGAATGTCGTCGCGCAGCTGGAGCAGAAAGTCCTTCGCTCTGTCCAACTCCGGGTTTGGCGTCAGAGATAGCGCATAGCCCACATCTCCGATGTAGCCGTCGACCACCGGCGAAACATCAAGGATCGCCACGTCTTCAGCACGCAGGGCGCGAGAGCTGGGGTGGTAATCGGCGTAATCCTGGTACCCGTCAAAGCGGGAATGTTCGCCAAACCATGCGAAGGCCCGATGCAGATAACGTTCGGTGCCGTGTTCACGCAGATACGCCTCAAGCAACTCTGCCGCTTGTTGCTCGGTCATCCCTACATGCAGAAGCTTTCCAACATGTTGAACGGCGGCGTAGGCCAGTCGCTGAGCCTTCAAATAGCCGGCCATGGCTTCCGGTGGAGGCAGCTGCTCGGCGCCCCCTGAATATCTGGAAGATGTTTTTGAAATCCAGCGGTAGAGCCGATCAAACAACCCCGACGGCTTCAGCGAATAACCGATGGGCATTATCGATTCTCCTCGTTAGGGGAGAGTTCGATACGCGGATGGCATGAGGCAGAAAACTGCGGTCGACTCCAGGCCGACCAGAAACAACTGGATGGGTGCATGATGGGGACTCGGTGTTGTTGTTATGAGTCCAATGCTACGAGTGGTGAAAACCCTTGAATGTTGCTCACCGGCCAAAGTGATGGTTGAATTCCGCCATTGCGGGGAAAGCTCAACATGCGGTCTGAGTCTGAAAGTTCGTCGTTTATCTCTCTCACCGAACTCTTGGTTCCGGTGCCGCTGCCTGCGCTGCTGATGGAAGTTCTCCTGGAGCAGGGGCTCGGAGCAGAGCCGCTTCTGGAAGGTACAGGGTTGCGACTGGAGCATTTCAGCCATCCCGATACCCAGCTTAGCTATCGCCAATTGGCAGTGATCATTTCGCGTGCGCTAGCCATCACGAAAAACCCTCGCCTGGGCCTGCTCTTCGGCGCGCGCATTCGTTACTCACACCTTGGCGAACTTGGCGCTCTGTACGCCATGGCCCCTACCTTGAGGCAGTCGTTCGAGAGTGGGTTAAAACATCAAAAACTGTTGGGTAGCGCATTTGATATGCGCATCGTAGAACGGCCACGCCACCTGGCAATTATCGCGTCAAAGCTCGTGCCATTAGAGGACCGATACTTCTTCAACCAGGAGTCGTGGCTAACCGCAATCACCAACCAGACGGCACTCGCGCTCGAGACACCCATCTCACAACTCGACCTGGAAGTGGAGTTCGATTACCCGGCGCCAAAAGACCTCAATCCCTACCATGAAATCCTGGGGGAAAAGGTTAAATTCGGCCAACCGTACTGCCAGGTGCTGATTCCTCGCACCTTACTGGATCGCCGACTGCCGGGTGCCTGTCCAACCTTGTTCAAAGTGGCGGTCCAACGCTGTGAAGA
Source organism: Pseudomonas sp. (assembly GCF_037994325.1). GTDB lineage: Bacteria > Pseudomonadota > Gammaproteobacteria > Pseudomonadales > Pseudomonadaceae > Aquipseudomonas. The sequence goes on along the minus strand of NZ_JBBNAH010000542.1, from coordinate 2,000 downwards.
GGCGTCGAGTCGCAGCCGCACGCCGCTGTCATTGCCCGAACAGATTCGCGTGCATTTGCGTAAAGAATTGGGGGCGCCGCCCAGCGTCGAGGAAATCGCAAGACGCCTCAATCTGTCCACTCGGACCCTGAACCGCCGCCTCGATGACCTAGACTGCAACTACCGCCAGCTGCTACGCGAAGTACGCTTCGAAACCGCTGCTCAACTGCTTCAGGGAACAGGTTTACCAATTTCAATCATCGCCCAACGTTCGGGCTTCAACGACACTTCGAACTTCGTGAAAGCGTTTCGCGATTGGGCGGGCACCACGCCCAATCAGTATCGCAAGCATATCCGCGACGTGGCTTACTGAAGGAATGTCCAGCACTGGCCATCGTGACTAGCAGCGCTGAACTGTCTGCGATGCTCCCGGCCAGCCGGCCAAAAACCGTAAGCGAGAATTTGGCTGCAAGCAGTCAATTGCGAAAGACCGCTAACGCCAAAAAGCGGGCATCCCGTCAGCGAGTGACGAGCCAACACTGCCCTTCCCTGAACGAGGCTAAACCATGAAGATTGGAGTTATTGGCGCCGGGAACATCGGCGCGACACTTGCAAAAAAACTAGCTGCCAGTGGGCACGAGGTAAAACTCGCCAACTCGAAGGGGCCAGACTCCATCCGCGAATTAGCCAGCGACGCAGGCGCTACTGCAGCAAGCAAGGAAGAAGCTGTTCGGGGCGTTGAGGCGATTGTAGTCTCGATTCCTTTTGCGAGGCTTCCTGAGCTGGCGAGTCTTCTGGCTCAGGTACCGGCCGATGTTGTTGTGATCGACACGTCCAACTACTACCCGTTTCGCGATGAAGAGATTAAAGAGGTCGATAGCGGCAAGCCTGAAAGTGTTTGGGTTAGCGAGCAGATCGGTCGCCCGGTAGTAAAGGCGTGGAACGCGTTGCTGGCTGAAACGTTGGTTAGCAAAGGCCAGCCGGCCAGCGCACCTTCGCGTATCGCTATTCCGGTTGCTGGTGATGATGGCCAGGCCAAGGCATTGGTCCGGCGTCTGGTTGAAGAGACAGGCTTCGAAGCATTGGATGCAGGCAGCCTGATCGATTCATGGCGCCAGCAGCCGGGTACCCCGGCTTACTGCACCGAATTGCACCTTGATGAACTCACGTCGGCACTGGCGACAGCCGACAAGGCGCTAGCGCCGCTGAATCGTGATGCGCTGATGACGTTTTTCATGTCGGAGAAAGACCTCACTCATGAAAAAGTCGTGGCAAAAAATCGAGCGCTGACCACAAACGTTTCGGCGTAAGTGCCGATGCCCAGCTGATAGACGTTCCTGGATTTAAAACGCTAGGTGTTTTTCGTCTTCAGGCTTTCGGGGCTGCCGGCACACAGCCCGTCCATCACAAGGTTCATCAATCGATCAAGACGCGGGCGCCATTCGCTCTGAGCATCGACTTGCCATATTCCAGTAATGGCCAGAAAAAAATCGTCGTGAGTAACACCGCTACGAATCGTTCCGGCCTTTTCATTAGCCCTTAAAAGCAACTCGGCTGCTGTTTGGACAGGCGCGTACCCCGACTTCCCTGGAAACGCATGAATCGAGGCTGCTTGTCGTATCGCCGCCGCAAGTCCGGCCTTTGTCATTGCGTATTCAGCGAGGCAGTCCATCCATTCTCTGAGTGCTTCTTTAGGCGATTTGGCAGCGAGCAGTTCCTCCGCCAACGAGGCCACTTGCTGCATCTCGAATTGATAGACCTCCAGTACCAGGTCCTCTCGGTTCGCGAAATGGCGATAGAACGTGCCTTGTCCCACTCCCGCTTTCTTCGCAATCGCGCTCAGCGGGACCGTAGGATCGAGCGTCAACTCCGCAACCGCGACCTTCAGAATTTGTTCGCGGTTTTTCTTGGCGTCAGAACGCATCGCCAATTCGTCATTCTTGGGCAAAGTTTTTCCTTGACTGCATTGAAAAGCGGACAGTTGTCCGGTAACTTCCCCTCTCAAACGGACACGTGTCCGT
>NZ_JBBNAH010000541.1:0-14926 GCF_037994325.1 Pseudomonas sp. | reverse complement strand
CAGTTTCAGGCCATGTTCGTCGAGGATGCGCAGGCGCTGTTTCATCAGCACGTCGTAGTCCGGAATATCCCGGGTGGTGGCTTTAAGCGCTTCGATACCGGTTTTTTCGGCGAAGGCGATCCAGATTTCTGGAACCAACACACCTTCCAGGTCGAGACAGGCGATTTCCACAGGGCACTCCTAAACAGGATTCACAAAGAAGGCGGCACTCTAGCGGCTCTCCTGCGGCCACGCAACGCGCGGTGCGCAGCCTCTTTGTTCGCGCTAATAGTGCCTATCACCACGGCGCGCTGCAGGGCTCTGACAGTTTTTGCTACCATCGCCCTCCCCCTGCCCCCATAGACCTGGAGCCCATCATGGATCTCGACCTGGACAAGCTGAACGCCGAATTCGCCAATCAGCCAGAAAAGCTGGTGGAGTGGGCACTTGGCCTGGGTAAGACGGCCATTTGCACCACTAACTTCCGCCCGTTTGAAGCGGTGATTTTGCATATGGTCAGCCAGGTAAAGCCGGACATCCCGATCATTTGGATGGACAACGGCTACAACACCGAAGCTACCTACAAGTTCGCCGATGAAGTAACCCGTGCGCTCAACCTCAACCTGATCACCTACCTGCCCAAACGCAGCCGCGCCCACCGCGAAGCGTTAGAAGGCCCGGTGCCAGGCTTGGACGATCCGCGCCATGAAGCCTTTACCGAAGAAGTAAAACTGGAACCCTTCGCCCGCGCCCTGCGTGAAACCGCACCGCAGGTCTGGTTCACCGCCCTGCGCGCCACCGACACCGCCGTGCGTGCGCAGATGGAACCGATCAGCATCAACCCGGACGGCTTGATCAAAGTCGCACCGCTGCTGCAGTGGTCGTCCAAAGACCTGTACCAGTACCTGACCAAACACGGCCTGCCGAACAACTTCGACTACTTCGACCCCACCAAAGGCGAAGACAACCGCGAGTGCGGGCTGCATATCAGCCACTAATTGAGCCGGGGACGGTGTGCGCACCACTGCGTACGCCAGAAGATTCTGGATCGCCAGCTGATGGATTCCCGCCTTCGCGGGAATGACGGTGTTAGCGGTAAAACCCTCCGTCGTCCCCGCGCAGGCGGGGACCCACAGGGCTGGCGACCCATAACCTCGCGGCGAACCCGGCCGACTCAGCCTACATAGCGTTCTGATTGGGGATGTGATCGAGCAAATCCGTCGAGCCCACATCCACACCGGCCTGAAACAGCAGCGTGGTGGTTTGCCCGCGGTGATGGGTTTGGTGGTTGAAGAAGTGCGCGGTCAGCGGCCCGAAGCGTTTCTGCTGAATACCCTGGGAGTTCTGGTAGCGCAGCACATGGGCCAAGTCGGGCTCGCGCACCTGCCCGGCCCATTCGCTGATGATGCTGTCCAGTTGCAAGCGCAGCTCAAGCAACTCAGCCAAGTCTTTACGCAGTAAATCCCGCAGGTTTGCCGGCTTGGCTATGGACGCCATGGCGCGCAATGCCGGGAAATCGGCCGGGTGCTCGCTAAAGCGCTTCAGCCAGACGATATCCCCTGCCAGCAGATGATTAAGCGTGCCGAAAATCGAGCCGAAAAAGGCCTGGCGGTCGCGCATCAACTCGGCGGCCGGCAAGCTCGCTGCCGCGCTGTACAGCTTGCCGTTCATGGCGGCGTTATAGGCGGCCATCAAGACCACGTGATCACAGCTACTCATCGGCGCGTGCTCCTTATGACCTCAAGCCGCTAATCAGCTTGGCCAGCAGTTGGTTGAGTTGACCCTGCTCTTGCGCCGTCAGCACGGCCAAGGCCTGCTGCTCGTTGGCCACATGCAGCGGCAGCACTTTGTCGATCAAGGCCAAGCCTGCCGGGGTGAGTTGCACCAATACACTGCGGCGATCACTGGGTGACGGCAAACGCTCGATCAAACCACTGCGCTCCAGGCGGTCAAGGCGGCTGGTCATGGCGCCCGACGAGAGCATCAACCCTTCATACAGTTCGGTTGGCATCAGCCGGTACGGCGTGCCCGCACGGCGCAGCGTCGCGATCACATCGAACTCGCCCTTCTGCAGGCCAAACTGCGCCGCTAGCGGTGCGAGTTTGTCGCGCTCCATAAGCTGCGCCGCCTCCAGCAAACGCCCTACCGTGGCCATAACGCCAGCGTCTATATCCGGGCGCTCGCGGCGCCACTCTTCTTCTGCCTGCTGTGCTCGATCGTTCATCAGCCCCTCGAAATAAAGTTTCTTGATGCGAAGTTAATACTAACGCCTTGCATAGCATTGGCGAATAAATTTAATCTTGATATAGAGATACTTTACCAAGAGATAAAATGACTAAACAGCATCGCACTCAAATTCTCGTCGTCCTGGCTGTTGTTGGCCTAGCCCTTAACCTGCGTCCAGCCTTGGCCGCAATCGGTCCGCTGCTGGATTTGATCGAAGGCGCTACCGGCATGTCTTCCACGCAAACGAGCCTGCTCACCACCCTGCCGGTGTTGGTAATGGGCGTTTGTGCGCTGGCGGGCGGGCGAATTCGCCAGTGGCTGGGTGAACAGCATGGCATTGGGGCTGGCATTGCCCTGATCGCCATTGCCTGCGGCGTTCGTTACACCGCCACCGGCAGCAGCGGTTTACTGGCCACCGCCATCGTTGCCGGTATGGGCATTGCCTTGGTGCAAACCCTGCTACCAGCTTTTATCAAGCGCTGTTTTGGCACTCAGGCTGGGCGAATTTTAGCGCTGTACACCACCGGAATTATGGGCGGCGCGGCGGTTGCGGCAGCGTCGGCCGCCGGACTTGCACAGGCTTGGGATTGGCCACTGGCGTTGGCCATTTGGGCAGTGCCTGCGGCGCTGGCGGTGCCGCTGTGGTACCTGGCCGTGGCTTTGGATAGAAAAGCTGCGCCGCTCCCTACCAGCGTGCAACTGCACGCGGCGGCGTTCTGGCGCAACGGGCGGGCGTGGCAATTGATGCTGTTCTTTGGCATAGGTACCGGTGCTTACACGCTGGTGTTGGCCTGGCTGCCGCCGTTTTATATCAGCCTGGGTTGGCAACCTGCAGCGGCAGGCTTTCTGCTCGGCGGGTTGACGGTTACCGAAGTGATTGCCGGCCTGGCGGTATCGGCATTGATCGGCCGCTTTCCCGACCGCCGCAAACCACTGCTGACGGTGTTGGCGATGTTACTGGCCGGGCTGGTCTGCTTGATCGTGGCGCCGCTACCGCTTGCGCTGGTCGCCAGCCTGCTGCTGGGCTTGGGAATTGGCGCGTTGTTTCCGCTGTCGTTAATCGTGACCCTGGATCACGTCGACAACCCTGCCCGCGCCGGTGAGCTGGCCAGTTTTGTTCAAGGCGGCGGCTATATCATCGCCAGCGTAATGCCATTGCTGGCGGGTATTTTGCGCGACCAGTTTGCTGATCTGTCGCAAGCCTGGCTGGTGATGGCGGTCGGGGTTGTTGGCCTGATTGCGCTGAGCTGGCGGTTTTCGCCGGCCAGCTATGGGCGTATCAACGCCGATCAAAGATGAGAGCCTAAGTAGGTCGCCCATAAAAAATGCCCCGTATCATTTGATACGGGGCATGGTCGTGCAACAGCACGCTTAATCAAGCATTCCCACATGCTTAGGATGGCTCGCTACTCGTGCCAGCCAGGCGCGCACGGCGGGGTACGGTTGCAAATCAAAGCCGCCCTCGTGCGCCACATGGGTATACGCATACAGGGCAATATCGGCGATGGAATAGTGATCGCCGACCAAATAATCGGTGAGCTTCAACTGCTGCTCCATCACCTTCAGCGCCTTGTAACCGCGCTTGTGCGTGGCCTCGTATTCGGCGCGGCGTTCTTCTGGCAAGCCCTCGTACAACTTGATAAAGCGCGCCACGGCAATGTACGGCTCATGGCTGTATTGCTCGAAAAACTGCCACTGCAATACCTGGGTACGCAGGCGCGGTTCGGTCGGCAAAAACTCGCTGCCGTCGGCGAGGAAATTCAGAATCGCGTTGGACTCCCACAGGCAGGTGCCGTCTTCAAATTGCAGCACCGGAATTTTGCCGTTGGGATTCATGGCGAGAAATTCCGGGGTCTGGGTCTCGCCCTTGAGAATGTCCACCGGCACCCACTTCGACTCTTTGCCGAGCAGGTGCAGCATCAATTTAACCTTGTAGCAGTTGCCGGAGAGGTAATCGCCGTAAACCTTGTACATAGCAACCTCCTGTAATTCGGGGTGATCTCTTACTTAAGCAGCTTGTTCCAATTGCGCCTGGCGAATAACGGCAGCCAAGCGCGACAGCCCTTCACCCAAACGATCCGGGGAAATATGGCTGAAGTTCAGGCGCAGGTAGCCTGGGTTGTTTTCCGGCTCGGCAAAGAACGGTTCACCGGGCATAAACGCCACGTTTTGCGCCAGCGCGGCGTCGAGCAAGGTGCGGGTGTCCAACGGCTGTTTGAGGGTCAGCCAGAAGAATAAGCCGCCTTGCGGAACGTTCCATTCGGCCAGGTCGGCGAAATGCTCTTGCAACGACAACTGCATGGCATCGCGACGCACGCGGTAGAAGTCGCGCAGCTCGCCCAGGTGAGTTTTGTATTTCTCGCTGCCCAGCCATTGCAGCGCCTGCCATTGGCCAACGCGGTTGGTGTGCAGGTCGGCCGATTGCTTCAAGCGCAGCAGATGCGGGAACAGGTCTGGCGTGGCGATCAAAAAGCCTACGCGCAAACCTGGCAGCAGGGTTTTCGACACCGTGCCGGTGTAGATCCAGCTGGCCTTTTTCAGGCGGCTAACAATTGGCGTGGCGCTGCCGGCGTCGAACACCAGCTCGCGGTAGGGTTCGTCTTCGATGAGGGTAACGCCGAACTCGTCGAGCAAGGCCGCCACGGCATCGCGCTTGGCTTCGCTATAGCGCACGGCCGACGGGTTCTGGAAGGTTGGAATCAGATAAGCGAAGGCCGGTTTGTGCTGTTCCAGGCGCGCGCGCAAGGCGACCAGCTCCGGGCCATCGGCTTCTTGCGGCACGCTGATGCAGTTCGCGCCAAACAATTGGAAGGCTTGCAGCGCGGCCAGGTAGGTCGGCGCTTCGAGCAACACGTCGGTGCCCGGGTCGATAAACAATTTCGACGCCAGGTCGAGGGTTTGTTGCGAGCCGCTGACGATCAATACTTGGCTAGCATCGCAGGCAATGCCCAGAGCGCGCGCCTCGGCGGCGATGGCTTCACGCAGAGCCGGCTCACCTTCGCTCATGCCGTATTGGCCCATGCTGGTGGGCATGTCGGCCCACTCCACTTTTGGCAACATTGGTTCAGCAGGCAGGCCACCGGCAAAGGACATCACTTCCGGACGCTGGGCAGCCGCCAGAATTTCGCGGATCAAAGAGCTTTTAAGACGGCTGATACGTTCGGAGAAGGCCATACAAGTCACCGGTAGCAAAGGCAGGGAAAAATAAGTCAAACTGATTGACCGAAATCGGCCAAACCGAAACTACGACGATACGGACAACAACGTCAATATGCTTGACCTTAAAAACTCAACCACTCAGCAAAATGCCATGGAAGCGTTCTTCTTCGGCTATCAGGCATTTACCGCTAAAGCCGATGAAATGCTCGCGCGCCGGGGCTTGAGCCGGGTGCACCAGCGCATTCTGTTTTTTATCGGGCGCAGCCCCGGCATCAGCGTAAAAGACCTGCTGGCGGTGCTGGGGGTCAGCAAACAAGCGTTGAACATGCCGCTGCGTCAGCTAATGGAAATGGGCCTGGTACATGCCGACGCCGCCACCGACGACAAACGCAAACGCCTGCTGCGCATGAGCCCCGAAGGCGCCAAGCTGGAGCAGGCACTGCGCCGCGAACAGGTAAAACTGCTGCGCCGCGCTTTTGACGAAACCGGCGAGCAGGCGGTGACGGGTTGGTTTGCGGTGAACCAGGCGTTGGCCCGGCAGGCCACTAGCGAGGGGTAAGCACAGTCGGCAGTAAATGGCCAAACAGATGAAACTGTATGGGCGTTTGCGCCAATTGCTGTATCGCGACGCCAACCCACGGGGCGCTTAGGCTGAGCGCTTACTTGGAGCGGTGCCCTATGAGCCTCGAACTGCTGTTTGCCTTTATCGCCTTTGCCTTTGTCTCGTCAGTGACGCCCGGCCCGAACAATATGATGCTGCTCGCCTCCGGAGTGAATTTCGGCATGCGCCGCAGCCTGCCACACATGCTCGGCATCAGTATTGGCTTTGGCGTGATGGTAATGGTGGTGGGGTTTGGCTTGGGCGAACTGTTCAAACGCGTGCCGCTGCTTTACACCATCTTGCGTTATGCCGGCGCTGCCTACTTGTTGTATCTGGCCTGGAAAATCGCCCACGCCAGTGCCCCCGAAGGTAATGGCGATGCCCACGGTAAGCCGTTTACCTTTCTCCAGGCGGCGGCGTTTCAGTGGGTCAACCCTAAAGCCTGGGTGATGGCCGTCACAGCGATCACCACCTATGTTTCCCAAGATAACTTTGTCGCCAGCGTGCTGCTGATTGGCCTGTTGTTTGCGCTGATTAACTGCCCCAGTGTTGGCCTGTGGACCGCCGCCGGCAGCCTGATGCGCACCTGGCTTAGCAACCCGCGCACCCTACGCGCATTCAACATCACCATGGCGCTGCTATTGGTTGCCTCGCTCTATCCATTGCTCAAGGACGTCTAAATGGGCCTGCCAGAAACCACGACCCTGCCACCGCTGCGCCCACTGGCCGATAGCTCGCCCTCGGCGGTGGTCGCCGGGTTTATTGCCATGATGACCGGCTACACCAGCTCCCTGGTGTTGATGTTTCAGGCCGGCCAAGCCGCTGGGCTGACCACTGCGCAGATCTCGTCGTGGATCTGGGCGCTGTCGATCGGCATGGCGATTTGCAGCATCGGTTTGTCGCTGCGCTACCGCACACCAATCACCGTGGCCTGGTCGACGCCGGGCGCCGCACTGCTGATTACCAGCCTGGGGCATGTCAGTTATGGCGAGGCGATTGGCGCCTATATCACCTGTGCGGTGCTGGTGATTATTTGCGGCCTGACCGGCAGCTTTGAGCGCCTGGTCAAACGCTTGCCCGGCTCGCTGGCGGCGGCTTTGCTGGCGGGCATTTTGTTCAAGATCGGCAGCGAGATTTTCGTCGCCGCCCAGCACCGCACGGCACTGGTGATCACCATGCTGTTCACCTACCTACTGGTGAAACGCTTGCAACCACGCTATGCCGTGCTCGCTGCCCTGCTGATAGGTACGACGTTGGCCGGCGGCATGGGTTTGCTGGATTTCAGCGGCTTTCACTTGCAGCTCGCGGTGCCGGTGTGGACCACGCCAAGCTTCTCACTGGCCGCCACCATCAGCATCGGCATTCCACTGTTTGTAGTGGCGATGACCTCGCAGAACATGCCCGGCATTGCCGTGCTGCGCGCCGACGGCTACAGCGTGCCGGCCTCGCCGCTGATCAGTGTGACTGGCATCGCCTCGCTGCTGCTGGCGCCGTTTGGCTCCCATGGCATCAACCTGGCCGCCATCAGCGCGGCCATCTGCACCGGCCCGCATGCCCACGAAGACCACAGCAAGCGCTACACCGCTGCTGTTTGGTGTGGCGTGTTCTACGGCTTTGCCGGGATTTTCGGCGCCACCCTGGCGGCGTTGTTTGCCGCCCTGCCCAAAGAGCTGGTGTTATCGATCGCCGCGCTGGCGCTGTTTGGCTCAATCATCAACGGCCTGACCAACGCCATGGCCGAACCAAAAGAACGCGAAGCCGCGCTGATCACCTTTATGGTCACCGCCTCGGGCTTTAGCTTGTTTTCGATTGGCTCGGCGTTTTGGGGGATTGTCGCGGGGGTGTTGACCTTGTTGATCCTGAACTGGCGTAAGGCTTGAATATACGGCGTCGACCGGCCCGTTAGGCTTCGCTGCGCTCAACCCAACCTACGCGCTAACACGCTCCCCCGTAGGGTGTGCTATGCGCACCAAGCGATCTTGTAGTGAACGCATTGGTGCGCACAGCGCATCCTACCTCAGACCAACCGGTATGCCACTCAACCTACACCTCAGATCACGCCAAGCGAAAATGCTCCACCATCCCCTGCAATTCTTGGCTCAAGCTCGCCAGCTGAATACTTGAGGCTGCCGTGCCTTCCATGGCCAGGGACGACTGATCAGCGCTGCTGCGGATATTGGTGACGCTGCGGTTGATCTCTTCGGCCACCGAGCTTTGCTCTTCTGCCGCGGCGGCGATCTGCTGGTTCATCTGGTGAATTACCGACACCGCTGCGGCAATACTGCCCAAGGCACTTTCGGTTTCCAGCGCATCGCTCACGGTGAGTTCAACCAGCGCGGTGCTGCTTTGAATTTGCGTCACCGAGTTCTGCGCGCCTTTTTGCAAGGTGCCGACCAGCCGTTCGATCTCTTCGGTAGATTGCTGGGTGCGCTTGGCCAAGGCCCGCACTTCATCCGCCACCACGGCAAAGCCCCGGCCCTGCTCGCCCGCCCGCGCCGCTTCAATGGCGGCATTGAGAGCCAATAGGTTGGTTTGCTCGGCGACACTTTTGATCACGCTCAACACGGAAACGATGTTGTGAATTTCGCCGCTCAAGTGCTGAATGCTGGCGCTCGCCGAGCTGGACGACGCCGAAAGTTGTTCAATGCGCGCCAGGGTCTGGCGTACCACGGTCTGACCATTGGCAACTTTGCTGTCCGCCGTTTCTGCAGCCCCCGCCGCTTCCTCGGCATTGCGCGCCACGTCGTGCACGGTGGCAGTCATCTGGTTCATGGCGGTGGCAACCTGTTCAGTCTCTTCTTTCTGGCTGGCCACTTCGGTGTTGGTTTGTTCAGTGACTGCCGACAGCGAGCGCGCCGAGGTGGCGATCTGGTTAATGCCTGCCTGCAAGCCACCGACCATGCTACTCAGGCTCGCCGACATACGCTGCATGGCGCTCATCAGTTGGCCAACTTCATCGGTGCCGCGCACTTGAATCTGGGTACTCAGGTCGCCCTCAGCGATGCGCGAGGCCACGTGAATAACGCTTTGCAGCGGCTTGACGATGGCCCGAGTAATCAGCAACGAGGCACACAGCCCGACCAAAATGGCCAAGGCCGAGGAACCCAAAATCAACACCGCGTTAGCCTTGAGCTTGGCTTGCATGGCGGCGTCCTGTGCGGCATAGGCTTGGTCGACCTGGGCCATCACCTGCTCAGCGCGCTCGCGCATTTGCCCGTAAACCTGGCGCTCTTTAGCGAGCAAGTCGGTGTATTCGGCCAGCTTGGCGCTAAAGGAGGTGATATTGGTGCTGACGTCGTTCAGCACGCTGACGTAGCCGCCGTCTTTTACCGCACCTTTAAGGGTTTCAACCAATTGCAGGGCTTCGTCAGCCTGGGCGATTTTGGTCGACTCCATGGCCTCGCCTTCGGCCGCCTTGCGGCTCTGCGCCAAGCGGGCGTGGGCTTCGTTCATGGCTTGCAGCATCAGGCGCGACACCTGACTGACCTGGCCGGCCTGCTCGATAAATTCGGCGCCGTTCTGGCCTTGGGAATCTTTCAGTTCATAAGCGCCGTCATCGGCTAGGCCGGCGGCCAGCAGGTCGAGGTTATTGGACACACTGGTAACCGACCAACTGGCCATTTCCAAGGCCAGGTCTTTGGCCAGGGCCAACTCAACAAATTGGTCGAACGAAGCGCGGTAGGTGGCCAAGGCCTGGTCTACCGCATCCATGGCCGCCGCGCTGCTCGGCGACTGCTGTTTTAGCGCGGCAGTGGCCGCCGCAATGCCCTCCACGCCCTTGCGCAGCGAGTCGGCAGATTTGGCATCGCCAGTGATGGAAAACGCCTGTTCATCCAAGCGCACCCGCAGCACCGCACTGTTGATCGCCGACATCTGTTTGAGGCTATCAAAGCCTTGGCTAATGACCTGCAACGAGGTCACCCCAATCGCCGCCACTACGGCGGTAAGCACGAGCACCAGGCCAAACCCACTGCCTAGCTTTTTTGCCATGCCAAGGTTGGCAAAACTGCGTTGCAAGGCGGAAATCATCGCGCACGTCCTCTATCGAATGCTCAACAGACGGATCTGTCATACAAGATTCGTGCGAAGTTGCGACGCGCGCAGGCGTTGCACAAGCGGCTTTACCTAAAGGCATGGCAAATAGCTATGCCAGCGTCGTTTTCAGAACAAAAAACTGACGCCAAGCCTTCCACGCGTGCCTGCACATAGCGCGTGAGCGGTGGGCAAGCGCCATTTAGAGGCGCCAGGCCACACCGCCCTGTGGCCCAACCCCCCAGTCCAAGCGCTGCGGCGCGCTTAGGCATAAGTCATCACACAACAGCACTTACACGCAGCGGAAAAATAAACGACCTGAACGGCTCGCCAAGCAGCCCGACAACTACGTCATAAGCTGCGTCGTTACTGAGCTAAAAGAAATTAATCGTCTAGCACTTTCGTCTAACAGTGCGTTGACAAAGGCGCAGACGTCTGTCGATAATCCGCCAAAGTTGTACGACAACGTATAACGACAATAACAATAAAAACGCAGGACCACGCCATGACGACTCGCCGCATTGCTTGTCCCTTATTGCGCCCCACGCCGGGCACCTCGTTTGCTCGCCTGCACAGGCCCCCTACCCCTATCGAATTCGCTGACGGCTAGCCACTAGCCCACAGCAACGGCTTAGCCGCGTTTGCGGTTTGAGTCCGACGCCCTGGCACAAGGGCATAACGCGTTCCTCCGCGTGATACAGGCCACCGCAGGCCAGTAGGGGAACGGCTTGTTTAAAAAAAGGGAGCACAACAACAATGACCACCCGCACCGCATCACGTAGCACTCGTTCACTCGCCCTGTTGGGCGCCGGCAGTATGGCCCTGGCCATGCCCCTGCTGAGCCAGGCCGAAGGTTTTCTCGAAGACACCAAAGCCACGCTGAACCTGCGCAACGCCTACTTCAACCGCAACTTCACCAACCCGGCCTACCCCAACGCGGCGAACCCGCAGAACAAGGCCGAAGAGTGGACGCAGAACTTTATTCTCGACGTGAAATCCGGCTACACCCCAGGCCCGGTGGGCTTTGGTATCGATGTACTGGGCCTGTACTCGCAAAAACTGGATGGCGGTAAAGGCACCGGCGGCAGCCAGCTATTGCCGATTCACGACGACGGCCGCCCCGCCGACAACTTCGGCCGCTTGGGAGTCGCCGCCAAAGCCAAACTGTCGAAAACGGAATTGAAGGTCGGTGAGTGGATGCCGGTGCTGCCGATTCTGCGTTCCGACGACGGCCGCTCGCTGCCGCAAACCTTCCGCGGCGGCCAGGTTACCTCGCAGGAAATCGACGGTCTGACCCTCTACGGCGGCCAGTTCCGCCAGAACAGCCCGCGTAACGATGCAAGCATGGAAGACATGTCCATGAACGGCCGTGCCGCCGTGCTTTCCGACCGCTTTAACTTTGGCGGTGGCGAATACACCTTCAACGAAAAACGCACCACCGTTGGCGTCTGGTATGCCGAGCTGGAAGACATCTATCAGCAGCAATACTTCAACGTACTGCACAGCCAGCCCATCGGTGACGTCACCCTGGGTGCCAACCTTGGCTACTTCATTGGCAAGGAAGACGGCAGCCAGCTGGCCGGCGACCTGGACAACAAAACCGGCTTTGCCATGCTCTCGGCCAAATACGGCGGCAGCATCTTCTACGTCGGCCTGCAGAAAGTCAGCGGCGATAATGCCTGGATGCGCGTTAACGGCACCAGTGGCGGCACCCTGGCCAACGACAGCTACAACTCCAGCTACGACCAGGCCAAGGAAAAATCCTGGCAGTTGCGCCATGACTACAACTTCGCCGCAGTGGGTGTACCGGGCCTGACCCTGATGAACCGCTATATCAGCGGTGACAACGTACACACCGGCACCATCACCGACGGCAAAGAATGGGGCCGCGAATCGGAGCTCGCCTACACCGTACAGAGCGGCACCTTCAAGAGCCTGAACTTCAAATGGCGCAACGCAAGCATCCGCCGCGACTACAGCACCAACGAGTTTGATGAAAACCGCATCTTCATCAGCTACCCGCTGTCACTGCTGTAACGCTGGGCCGACTTACTCCTCGTGTGAAAACACGTTTTTGCCCGTCCTTGTGACGGGCTTTTTTTGCCCTCTGCTACGGATGACACACTGTCGTTGCCGAACAGGCGGGCCTCCCGCGCGTTGCCGGCGCCACCTCTCCCCTGGGTTCCCGCCTGCGCGGGAATGAGGGACGAAGTTGCGTTGGCCTCGTCGTCCCCGCGCAGGCGGGGATCCAGAATGCTCGGCGTGACAAAGATCGTGACGGTAACCTTGCGAGAGCCAACGAGGGATAACTTCCAGCGCTATCGGAACGGCGTTACTTCGGCTCTGCGGCACCTGGATTCCCGCCTGCGCGGGAATGACGGTGTTGGGAGTGGATAAAACGCAAAACGCCCGCCCCAGGAAAACCAGGGCGGGCGCTTTTTTACAACCGCTGGGGCTAACTCAAATCGCGGTAGAACCACCATCCACCGCCAACGAATGGCCGGTGGTAAAGGCGGCGTTATCGCTGCACAGGTACATCACCGCTGCGGCAATTTCTTCCACCTTGCCGATACGGCCGACTGGGTGCATGGCCGCAACAAAATTGGCTTTGGTCGGATCGGCTTCATGGGCGCGGCGGTACATATCGGTATCGATCACGGCCGGGCACACGGCGTTAACGCGGATTTTCTTTTTCGCGTATTCAATCGCCGCCGACTTGGTCAAGCCGATCACCGCATGTTTGGACGCTGCATAAATGCTCATCTTCGGCGCTGCACCCAGGCCCGCCACCGAAGCAGTGTTAACAATCGCACCACCACCTTGGGCCATGATCAACGGCAACTCGTACTTCATGCACAGCCACACGCCCTTCACGTTCACGCCCATGATCGCGTCGAACTCAGCCTCGGTGCCTTCGGCCACACGGCCTTTTTCAATCTCGATACCGGCATTGTTAAAGGCGTAATCCAGACGGCCATACGCCTCGATCACACCGGCCATCAGCGCCTGCACTTCGGCGTCTTTGGTCACGTCGCAACGAATAAAAGTCGCCTCGCCACCGGCCTGTTGAATCAGCGCCACAGTGCCTTCACCGCCGGCCACATCCACATCCGACACCACTACTTTCAGGCCTTCAGCCGCGAACGCCTGTGCGGTGCCACGGCCAATGCCATTGCCAGCGCCAGTTACCAGGGCAACTTGGCCGGAGAAAGTCATGCTCATCGCTCTATCCCTCTTTAGTGGTATCGAATTGTTATGGGGCGCAAGTCTAGCCAGCCGCGTAGCACGCGCGTCAGCACTATTTAAGGCCACGCTGAACAATTATCCAGCACAGTGATAAGGCCGCCCGCCCAGACATTTAGCAGATGGATAAACCTGCATTCCGCTAATGATCAAACCTTGCCCTCGGGCTGCTAGCGGTCTATCACCACTGTTTCCCTGCCATGAGTGTTGAACCATGACCACCCAACTCAACCGTCAATTCCTGCTCGCCCAGCGCCCCGTTGGCCTGCCGAGCCGCGACACCTTCAGCTACGTGGAAACCCAGGTGGGCGAACCCGGCCCCGGGCAAATTTTGGTGAAAAACGAATACCTGTCCCTCGACCCGGCCATGCGTGGCTGGATGAACGACGCCAAATCCTATATCCCGCCAGTTGGCATCGGCGAAGTTATGCGTGCCCTCGGCGTGGGCAAAGTCATCGCCTCACAAAACGACAAATTCCCGGTCGGCAGCTACGTTAACGGCGCCCTCGGCGTACAGGACTACTTTCTGGGCGAGCCAAAAGGCTTCTACGCCGTCGACCCCAAACGCGCCCCACTGCCGCTGTACCTCTCGGCCCTGGGCATGACCGGCATGACCGCCTACTTCGCCTTTCTCGACGTCGGCCAGCCAAAAGAAGGCGACACCGTTGTGATTTCCGGTGCAGCCGGCGCGGTCGGTAGCGTGGTCGGCCAGATCGCCAAAATCAAAGGCTGCCGCGTCATCGGCATTGCCGGCGGTGCCGACAAATGCAAACTGCTTAAAGACGAACTCGGTTTTGACGGCGTAATCGACTACAAAAACGAAGACGTGCATGCCGGCTTGAAACGCGAATGCCCAAAAGGCGTAGACGTGTACTTCGACAACGTCGGCGGCGACATCCTCGACGCCGTACTCACCCGTATCGCGCCCAAAGCCCGCATCGTTATCTGCGGCGCCATCAGCCAATACAACAACAAAGAAAACGTCAAAGGCCCAGCCAACTACCTGTCCCTTTTGGTCAACCGCGCGCGCATGGAAGGCTTTGTAGTGATGGACTACGCCAGCCAATTCGCCGACGCCGCCAAAGAAATGGGCGGCTGGATGGCGGCCGGTAAGCTCAAGAGCAAGGAGGATATTGTTGATGGCTTGGAAACGTTCCCCGAAACGCTGTTGAAGCTGTTTAGTGGCGAGAACTTTGGCAAGTTGGTGTTGAAGGTTAGTTAAAAACTGCTGGGCATAAAAAAGCCTGCTTGCGTTTGTCCGCAGGCAGGCTTTTTATTTTCTGTATCAATAACTATCTATACTCGCCATCACTCAGCACCATCAGGTATCTCGTTTTTCAACATATCCCGTTGTTGGTAACGCTCTTTGAAAGACATGTTTTTCTCCATGTCATTGGCCCCACTGTGCCCATAGTCGATCAAGTACTTGGTTTTTTCAAATGCTTGCTGAGCAACGTCGACACTTGTGCCAGCATCCGGATTCAAGAACAACTGCCCGCCAGCCAAACGGTAGTCGGTACCCAGCTGAAGAAATAAAGGGCCAATTCCAAAAACAATATCTTGAGGGCGGATATACGGCGCAGCAACTTCATTCATATCGCCCCCCTCAGAGCTTGTAGCAACCCTTTTACCACCTTCACTCAGATGCACTGCATACAGATACCCACCAGGATTAAACTTATTATT
>NZ_JBBNAH010000540.1:0-4323 GCF_037994325.1 Pseudomonas sp. | reverse complement strand
GAGAAAATCCCGCGCTATGGCACGGCTTTCTCGGCAATTGTCACAAAGTATTCATCGTAGCGTCATCGGCTTTGACTAGTTTGGCTAAAACCCTCGCTTGGATGCGCCCCATGCCCGCTCTCGCTTCATCCTCCGCCGACTTTACCGCCGTCCTCTTTGGCCTTTCCGGTTGCCTGGTGGATTTTGGCGCGCGCACCCTGCCCGTCACCCTGCAACGCCTTTACCCCGAGGCCGCCAACCAGAGCTATCAGCACCTCACGCCCCACGATGCACTCGAGGCTGTGCTGGGTCGCGAGGTCGAAACCAGCGACCTCAGCGCGCTGCAGCTGGCTCTGCAAGACTGCGCCAACGAGCACACTGAAACCACGCCCGGCGCCCTGCACGTGCTCGAAACCTTGCAACGCCAGGGCGTGCCCTGCGCCTGGCTGGATGAATTGCCTGCGGCGACCAGCCAGCGCTTGGCCAGCGCCCTGCCCGCCTGGCTGCCTGGCACCGACACCAGCGCCGCCCGCCCCTGGCCGGCCCCGGATGCCTGCTGGCAGTCGTTGTCGGCCTTGAAGGTGGACAACCTCGAAGGCTGTGTATTGATCAGCGGCGAGCCGCGCCTGCTCCAGGCCGGCCTGAACGCAGGCCTATGGACCGTCGGCCTGGCCGCCTGCGGCCCGCTGTGTGGCCAAGCGCAGGCGGATTGGCAGGCACTGCCTGCCGCTGAGCGCGACCATTTACGCGCGCAGGCTACCTTGAGCCTGTATCGCCTGGGCGTGCATTCGGTGATTGATCAATTAGCCGACTTGGGGCCGAGCCTTGAGGACTTGGTACATCGCCGCCAGAAAGGCGAAAAACCCTAAAGGTGTTACATGTTGCCGTGCCTTGGATCAGGCAAAGGCGCGGCCCATGGATTACCCTCAAGCAACCGGCACTCGAACCTTTGGCGTATGCCCAGGGTCAATGCTGTTGCCTATCACAGAGGGAGAAACACCATGCCTGCCCGCGAATTGCAGCACCAACTGGACTTACTGCGCGAGCAACTGGAAAGCCAGCCACCGGTTTCCGCCGAGCAACGCGAAGAGCTTGCCGCACTGGCACAACAAATTGAACTGCAACTGGAACGCGAAGCCAGCGCCCCCGATACCAACTTGGTGGACGGGGTAAACCTCGCCGTCGAACGCTTTGAAGTGGAACACCCAACCATTGCCGGCACCCTGCGCAATATTGTGCAGAGCTTGGTCAGTATGGGGATTTAAGTACCACAACAATGAAAAGCCCCGCATCAGCGGGGCTTTTTCGTAGGGGCGTTATTGACGCACTAAGCGGCGATTATCCGGGCTGATCGGCCCAGTACTGCGGTACGGGTTGATATCCAAGCCGCCGCGGCGCACATAACGCGCGTACACGGTCAGGCTCTCCGGCTGGAGCAAGCGTTGCAGATCAAGAAAGATCCGCTCCACGCACTGCTCATGAAAGTCGGCGTGCTGACGGAAGCTCACCAAATAAGCCAGCAGGCTAGCCGGCTCCAATGCCGGCCCACGGTACTGCACTACCACCGTGCCCCAGTCTGGCTGGCCGGTAACCGGGCAATTGGACTTCAGCAGATGGCTATGCAGGCTTTCTTCAACAACGCGGCTGGTATCGCAGCGCAGCAGCTCGGGTTGCGGCTTTTCGTAGTTGCTGATGGCGACATCCAGCTCGTCCACGCACAGCCCCGGCAACGCACTCACGCCCTCTTCCTGCACCTCGGCCAAACTCCGTACCCGCACACCCACCGGCTTGCCCGCCGCCGCGCTGAGGTCGTTGACCAACACCGCCTGCAATTCAGCCGCCGTGGCAAAGACGCTTTGGTTGAGCGAGTTGAGGTACAGCTTGAAGGATTTGGATTCGATGATATTCGGCGAATCGGCGGGAATAGCGAATTCACCAATCGCCACCACTGGCTTGCCCGAGGGCAGCAGCCAGGACAGCTCAAAGCAGTTCCAAAAGTCGACGCCCTGATACGGCAAGGTCTCAGCCGTCAGGCCCAACTCGGCCCATTTCGGCGCGCGGGGAATGGGGTACAGCAGCGACGGCGTGTAAGTAGCGATGTACTCGCTGGCTTTGCCCAGAGGGGAATGTTCGACGGCGGAGTGCATGGCGGCGACCTGACTGAAAAAACGCGGCAAGTGTATACAACTTGCCGGGCTTTTTCAGCCGAAGCTGGCTTTACTGGCGCATGCCGCGACCGCTCACCAGCAGGCGCACACAGGCGATATACAGCACGGTGGTGGCCACCAGCATAAAGCCGATAGCGATGCTGATGCGGATGTCCGACACCCCCAGAATGCCGTAGCGGAAGGCGTTGACCATATGCAGCACCGGGTTGGCCAACGACACGGTTTGCCAGAACGGCGGCAGAAGGTTGATCGAGTAGAACACCCCGCCCAGGTAAGTCAGCGGCGTCAGCACGAAGGTCGGAATGATCGAGATGTCATCGAAATTGCGCGCGTACACGGCGTTGATAAAGCCACACAGCGAGAAAATCGTCGCCGTCAGCAGCACCACCAGCACGGTAATACCCAGGTGATGCACCTGCAGATCGGTAAAGAACAACGACAGCAAGGTCACGATCACGCCGACAGCCAAACCACGCAGCACGCCGCCCACTACATAGCCGATCAGAATGGTATGCGGCGACACCGGCGCCACCATCAGCTCTTCTACCGAGCGCTGGAATTTGCTGCCGAAGAAGCTCGACACCACGTTGCCGTATGCGTTGGTGATCACCGACATCATGATCAAGCCGGGCACGATGTACTGCATATAGGTGAAGCCACCCATGTCGCCGATCTGCCGGCCAATCAGGTTGCCGAAGATGACGAAGTACAAAACCATGGTGATGGCTGGCGGCAGCAGGGTTTGCGGCCAAATCCGCATAAAGCGGCGCACTTCGCGGTAGACGATGGTGTTTAGCGCCACCCAGTTGGCTTGCAACTCGCTATTTAGATACTCGGGCTTCATACCGCCACCTTCGCCAGGTTTTTTTCCACCAGGGAAACAAACAGCTCCTCCAGGCGATTGGTTTTGTTGCGCATGCTCAACACCTGAATGTTCTGTGCCGCTAGCAAGCGGAACAGCTCGCTGATGCCCAAGCTTTTTTCCACCTGCACGGACAAGGTGTGGTCATCCACCAGCTGCGCCGGGTAACCGGGCAGAGTGGGCAGCAGGGTCAGCGAGTCTTTCAGGTCGAGCAGAAAGGTTTCCACATGCAGCTTGCTCAGCAACTTGCGCATGCTGGTGTTTTCGACGATCTGGCCGTGGTCGATGATGCCGATGTTGCGGCACAGCTGTTCGGCTTCTTCCAGGTAGTGGGTGGTCAGAATAATGCTGATGCCCTGCTCATTGAGCTCGGTCAGAAACGTCCACATTGAGCGGCGCAGTTCGATATCCACGCCAGCGGTGGGCTCGTCGAGAATCAGCAAGCGCGGCTGGTGAATCAGCGCACGGGCAATCATCAAACGGCGCTTCATGCCGCCCGAAAGTTCACGCGAGGCCGAGTTGCGTTTGTCCCACAGGCCCAGTTGAGTCAGGTACTGCTCGGCGCGCTCTTTGGCGATGCGCAGCGGAATACCGTAGTAACCGGCTTGGGTGGTGACAATATCGAAGACTTTTTCAAACTGGTTGAAATTGAATTCCTGCGGCACCACGCCCAGGCAGCGCTTGAGCTGCGAGGGTTCGCGATCGAGGTCATGGCCAAACACACTGACCGTGCCGCTGGACTTGGTCACCAGCGTGGAAAGAATGCCAATGGTGGTGGATTTACCGGCACCGTTGGGGCCGAGTAAGGCGAAGAAATCGCCTTCGGCAACGTCCAGATCAATACCGTGTAGCGCTTGAAAGCCGTTGCCGTACGTCTTGGTCAGGCCACGGATAGACAGGGCAGAACTCATAGAGAAATACACACTTAAAAGAAAAGAATTGGAGCGGGAAAACGCCGCCACTCACTGCGGGCGACGCAGTTTAGCGTCAGAACGGTAGGAGGCTAAACAGTTTCCCATTTGATTATTTCGGGTCAGGTCAACGCCGTCATCACCGCGGTTTGAAACGCTGGGCGCTCTTTCAGGCGCTTATACCAGGCCAGCAAATTGGGTTGCTCAGGGCGCTCAATGGGCATCTCGAACCACGCGTAAATCGCACAACCCAGCGGAATATCGCCCATGCCAAAGGTGGCGCCGGAAAGGTACGGCTGCTCACTCAGGACCTTCTCCGGCATAGCCAACAACTCGCTACAGCGCTGGATGCCTGCGGCAATCGCCTGTTCATTGCGCTGCTCGGGCGGCGTACGCAGCGTGC